>NZ_LZKC01000265.1:0-1052 GCF_001672685.1 Mycobacterium sp. E2462 | reverse complement strand
CCCCCACCCGCTACGCGAACGCCTGACCGCGAAGGAACTCTCCAATGACCAAGCCGACAAAGCAAATTCATCTGGCCGCGCATTTCCCGGGTGTCAACAACACCACGGTGTGGAGCGACCCGGCGGCCGGTAGCCACATCGAGTTCAGCTCGTTCGCGCGATTCGCCCAGACCGCCGAACGCGGCAAGTTCGACTTCCTCTTCCTGGCCGAGGGATTGCGGTTGCGCGAGCAGAACGGCCTGATCTACGACCTGGACGTCGTCGGCCGCCCCGACACGTTCACCGTGCTGGCCGCGTTGGCGGCGGTCACCGAACGCATCGGGCTGACCGGCACCATCAACTCCACCTTCAACGAGCCCTACGAGGTGGCGCGGCAGTTCGCCTCGCTCGATCACCTGTCCGCCGGCCGCGCCGCGTGGAACGTGGTGACGTCCTGGGACGCCTTCACCGGCGAGAACTTCCGCCGCGGAGGCTTTTTGGCCGAAGGCCAACGCTACGAGCGGGCCAGGACCTTCCTGCAGACCACGCTGGAGCTGTTCGACTCCTGGCGCGGCGACGAGATCGTCGCGGACAAGCCGACCGGCGTCTTCCTATCCGACCCGGATGCCGGGGCGTTCGCCCACACCGACGCGCACTTCGCCATCCACGGCCGGTTCAACGTGCCTAGGAGCCCGCAGGGCCGGCCGGTGATCTTCCAGGCCGGCGACTCCGACGAGGGCCGCGAGTTCGCCGCGTCCGCCGCCGACGCGATCTTCTCCCGGCCAGCACGGTGAACGTGTCGGGGCGGCCGACGACGTCCAGGTCGTAGATCAGGCCGTTCTGCTCGCGCAACCGCAATCCCTCGGCCAGGAAGAGGAAGTCGAACTTGCCGCGTTCGGCGGTCTGGGCGAATCGCGCGAACGAGCTGAACTCGATGTGGCTACCGGCCGCCGGGTCGCTCCACACCGTGGTGTTGTTGACACCCGGGAAATGCGCGGCCAGATGAATTTGCTTTGTCGGCTTGGTCATTGGAGAGTTCCTTCGCGGTCAGGCGTTCGCGTAGCGGTTGGCGG
>NZ_LZKC01000264.1:0-8890 GCF_001672685.1 Mycobacterium sp. E2462 | reverse complement strand
GCTCGTGCACCTTCGCCGGATCGGCGTATTGACCGGCCACCCGGTCGTGCAGGATGGCGTCGTCCTCCCAGGTGTCCCACAATCCGGTGACCACATCCATGAATTCGTCGGCGCGGTCGTAGCGTTCGTCGTGCCCGAGGTGGGCGTCGACGCCGAAGTTCTGGGCCTCGCTGTCGTTGACGGATGTGACCACGTTCCACGCGGCCCGGCCGCCGGACAGGTGGTCGAGGGTGGCGAAGGTGCGGGCGACGTGAAACGGCGCATAGTACGTGGTCACATCCGTCAACGACAGCGAGGCCCAGAACTTCGGCGTCGACGCCCACCTCGGGCACGACGAACGCTACGACCGCGCCGACGAATTCATGGATGTGGTCACCGGATTGTGGGACACCTGGGAGGACGACGCCATCCTGCACGACCGGGTGGCCGGTCAATACGCCGATCCGGCGAAGGTGCACGAGCTGGGCCACGTCGGCCGCTTCTTCTCCGCGCGTGGACCGCTGACGGTGCCGCGAACCCCGCAGGGCCGGCCGGTCATCATCCAGGCAGGGTCGTCGGGCCGGGGTCGCGAATTCGCCTCACGCTGGGCGGAACTGATCTTCACCGGTGACCCGGGCATCGATATCGCCCGCAGCCACTACGCCGACCAGAAGGAGCGCATCGCCGACGCCGGACGCGATCCCGGCAAGGTACGAATCTGCCCCATGGCCTACGCTGTGGTCGGCGAGTCCGAAGCCCACGCCAAGGAGCGCGAAGCGTTGTTCCTCAACGATCTGGTCCATCCGATGGCGTCGTTGACGCTGCTGTCGGAGTTGATGAATTACGACTTCGCTCAGCATGATCTCGACGATCCGGTGACCGATGAACTGTTGGCGTCGGTGTCCGGCATCCGGGGGCTGGTGCAAAACCTGCGCACCCATATCGGTGGGGACACGGTTACGCTCCGCGATCTCGCCAACCATCGCGCCACCCTGCTGCAGGGCCCACGCTTCGTCGGCACCGGCGAGCAGGTCGCCGACCAGATGGCCGATTGGTTCCAAAGCGGTGCGTGCGACGGATTCGTCTTGGCCGCAACGCATTTACCGGGCGCCTTCGAGGATGTCGTCCGCATGGTGGTGCCCGAACTGCAGCGCCGCGGCTTGTTCCGCACCGAATACGAGTCGACTACGCTGCGCGGACACCTCGGACTGGACCGGCCGACGAGCACGAGGGTGACCGCCGGTGCGCATGCTTGACGGTGTACGCGTGCTCGACCTCGCCACCCTGGCGGCGGCCCCCCTGGTAGCCACCTACCTCGGCGAGTTCGGGGCCGATGTCATCAAGGTCGAGGATCCGCGCAGCGGCGATCCGATTCGTGGCTGGGGCAACCAGCGCGACGGCGTCGGGCTGATGTGGAAGTCGTTGTCCCGCAACAAACGCGCCGTGACGCTCGACTTGCGCAGCGCCGAGGGGCAGGCGCTGGTGCGCCGACTGGTGGAGCACGCCGACGTCGCCATCTTCAACACCCGGCCGCAGACCCTGCGCAAGTGGGGCCTGGACTATGAGAGCCTGCGCGCCGTGAACGAGCGCATCGTGATGCTGCACATCACGGGGTACGGGCTGACGGGCCCCAAAAGCGAGCGCCCGGGCTTCGGCACGCTCGGGGAGGCGATGAGCGGCTTCGCGCACATCACCGGCCAGGCCGGTGGGCCACCGACGCTGCCGCCGTTCATGCTGGCCGACGGTGTGGCCTCGCTGAACGCGACCTATGCCGTGATGATGGCGCTCTACCACCGGGACGTGCACGGCGGTCCGGGTCAGTTGATCGACGTGAACCTGATCGACCCGCTCGCCCGTCTGCTCGAGCAGACGCTGCTGGGTTACGACCAACTGGGTCTGGTACCCGAACGGTCCGGAAACCGTTGGGACATCTCCGCTCCTCGCAACACCTATCAAACCGCGGACGGGCGGTGGCTGGCCATGTCCGGCAGTTCGCCGGCGCTGGCGTTGCGGGTGTTCTCGGCAATCGGGCGTGACGACCTGGTGGCCGACCCCGACTTCTCCGACCCGCAACGCCGCCTGGCACGGGCCCGGGAGGTGGACGACGTGGTCGCCGAATGGGTTGCCACCAAGACGCTTTCGGAGGCGATGGCCGTGTTCGAGGCGCACGAGGTCGCCGCCGCACCCGTGTACGACATCCGCGACCTCGTCGCGGACGAACAGCTGGCGCACCGGCAGGTGTTCGTCTCGGTGCACGACGAACAGCTCGGGTCCATGACCGTGCAGGCGCCGGTCCCGCGGTTCTCGGCGGCGTCCGGCTCCGTCGAGCGTCTGGGTCCCGACCTCGGCGAGCACAACGTCGAGGTGTATGGCGAACTGCTCGGCCTGACGCCCAACGAGATTGACGACCTACGCGCCCGCGGGGTGCTGTGACCGAGGGACTTCGATGACCGACCTGCTCCGCCGCTCCGAGCTCGCGGTGCCCGCGAGCAATGACAACATGTTCGCCAAGGCCGCCGGCTGCGGCGCGGACCTGGTGTTCCTGGACCTCGAGGACGCGGTGGCCCCGGCGTTCAAGGAGGCGGCCCGCGCCAAGGCCATCGCCGCGCTCAACGAGATCGACTGGGGCCGCACCGCGCGGGCGATCAGGATCAACGGACTCGACACCCAGTGGTGCCACGACGACGTCGTCGAGGTGGTGACCCGGGCCGGCGAGAACCTGGACACCATCATCGTCCCGAAACCCCGCCGGGCGC
Organism: Mycobacterium sp. E2462; assembly: GCF_001672685.1. Classification (NCBI taxonomy): domain Bacteria; kingdom Bacillati; phylum Actinomycetota; class Actinomycetes; order Mycobacteriales; family Mycobacteriaceae; genus Mycobacterium; species Mycobacterium sp. E2462. The sequence goes on along the minus strand of NZ_LZKC01000264.1, from coordinate 6,155 downwards.
GCGACGTCTGGTGGGTGGACGTGCTGCTCACCCAGCTCGAGGCGAAGCTGGGGCTGAGCAAGCAGATTCGGCTCGAGGCGCTCATCGAGGAGGTGGAGGGCCTGGCCAACGCCGAGGAGATCGCTGTGGCCAGCCCGCGGCTGGATGCGCTGATCTTCGGTGTCGGCGACTTCTCGCTGTCCCAGGGCGCACGGGTGGACACTAACTTCGCCCCACTCGGCGAATATCCCGGGGAATTCTGGGCTTACGCGCGCAACAAGGTGATCGTGGCGGCGCGGATCGCCGGCATCGACGCGATCGACGCCCCCTATCCCGACTACCGGGACCTCACCGGGTACGAACGCGACGCCCGACGCGCGTCGCTGCTCGGCTACACGGGCAAGTGGGCGATCCATCCGGACCAGGTGCCCGTCGCCAACGAGGTGTACGCCCCGACCGCCGACGAAATCGCCCGCGCCGAAACCAACGTCGCCGCCTACCGCGAGGCCGAGGCCAACGGCCGTGGGGCGGTCGGGGTCAACGGCGTGCTCGTCGACGCGGCGCACGTCAAGCAGGCCCAGCAGACGCTGGCCCGGGCGGCCCTGGTCGCCCGCAACCGCTAGCCCAGCACCACCAACAGGTCGCCGCCCTCGACTTGGGCGGTCTGCGACACCGCGACCCGCGCGACCTTCCCGGATTTGGGCGCGGTCACGGCCGCCTCCATCTTCATGGCCTCGATCGTCGCGACCGTCTGCCCGGCCTCGACGTCGTCGCCGACGCTCACCGTGACGGTGACGACACCGGCGAACGGGGCGGCGACCTGGTCCGGGTTGGCGCGGTCGGCCTTCTCCGCGGCCGGGACGTCCGCCGCGATGCTGCGGTCGCGCACCACGACCGGGCGCAATTGTCCGTTGAGAATGCACATCACCGTGCGCATGCCGCGTTCGTCGGCCTCGGAGATGGCCTCCAACCCGATCAGCAACTCCACGCCGCGTTCCAGCTCGACCCGATGCTCGTCGCCCTGGCGCAGCCCGTAGAAGAATTGATTGGCGCTCAGCCTCGAGGTGTCGCCGAACTGCTCGCGGTGGTCGTCGAGCTCTTGGGTGGGCCCGGGGAACAGCAGGCGGTTCAACGCCGCCTGGCGATCGGCACCCGGCACGGCCAGAGCCCGCTCGTCGTCGGCCGCCAGCTCCTGCTCCGGCTTCGCCGGCCCGCGGCCCTCCAACGCCTTGGTGCGCAACGGTTCCGGCCACCCACCGGGCGGGTCGCCGAGCTCACCGCGCAGGAAACCGATCACCGAGTCCGGGATGTCGTAGCGGGCCGGGTCCTCGGCGAAGTCCTGCGCGCTGATGCCCGCACCCACCAGCGCCAGCGCCAGGTCGCCGACCACCTTGCTCGACGGGGTCACCTTGACCAGGTGCCCGAGGATCGCGTCGGCCCCGGCATAAGCCTCTTCGACGTCCTCGAAGCGATCCCCGAGCCCCAGCGCGATGGCCTGCTGCCGCAGATTGGACAGTTGGCCGCCCGGGATCTCGTGGCGGTAGACGCGCCCGGTCGGTGACGGCAGCCCGGATTCGAACGGCGCGTACACCTTTCGCAGCGCCTCCCAGTAGGGCTCCAGGTCACACACCGCGGTGAGCGACAGGCCGGTGTCGTGGTCGGTGTGTGCGGCGGCCGCCACGATCGACGACAGCGCGGGTTGGCTCGTGGTCCCGGCCAGCGGCGCCGCGGCGCCGTCGACGGCGTCGGCCCCGGCGTGCCAGGCCGCCACGTAGGTGGCCAACTGCCCGCCCGGGGTGTCGTGGGTGTGCACGTGCACCGGCAGGTCGAACCGGGACTTGAGCGCGGAGACCAGCGTCGTGGCGGCGGGGGCGCGCAGCAACCCGGCCATGTCCTTGATGGCAAGGACGTGGGCGCCCGCGGACACGATCTGCTCGGCCAGCTTCAGGTAGTAGTCGAGCGTGTAGAGCGTTTCGGCGGGGTCGCTCAGGTCGCCGGTGTAGGACATCGCCACTTCGGCGACGGCGGACCCGGTTTCGCGGACCGCGTCGATCGCGGGCCGCATCGAGTCGACGTTGTTCAGGGCGTCGAAGATTCGGAAGATGTCGATGCCGGTCGCCGTCGCCTCCTCGACAAAGGCCGACGTGACCACTTCGGGATAGGGCGTGTAGCCAACGGTGTTGCGTCCGCGCAGCAGCATCTGCAGGCAGATGTTGGGCATCGCCTCCCGCAGCGCGGCCAGCCGCTCCCACGGATCCTCCTTGAGAAACCGCAGGGCGACGTCGTACGTTGCGCCACCCCAACATTCGACGGACAGCAGCTGCGGCATGGTCCGCGCGAGGTAGGGCGCCACCATCATCAGGCCGCTGGTGCGCACCCGAGTGGCCAGCAGGGATTGGTGCGCGTCGCGGAACGTGGTATCCGTGACGCCGACACCGCGCGACTCGCGCAGCCAGGCGGCGAAGCGCTCCGGCCCCAGCTCGGCCAGTCGCTGCTTGGAACCGGCCCGCGGGGCCGCCGACAGGTCGATGTCGGGCAACTTGTCGTGTGGGTAGACCGGTGACGGGCGCTCCCCGTGCGGCTTGTTGACGGTGACGTCGGCCAGGTAGTTGAGGATCTTGGTGCCGCGGTCGGCGGAGCTGCGCGCGGTGAGCAACTGCGGGCGTTCCTCGATGAACGACGTCGTCACGCGCCCGGCGCGAAAGTCCGGATCGTCGAGAACCGCTTGCAGGAACGGGATGTTGGTGGACACACCGCGGATGCGAAACTCGGCGACCGCGCGGCGCGCTCGCCGCACGGCCGTCGGGAAGTCGCGGCCCCGGCAGGTGAGCTTGAGCAGCATCGAGTCGAAGTGCGCGCTGATCTCCGCGCCCAGCGTGGTGCCCCCGTCCAGCCGTATCCCGGCGCCGCCCGGGGTGCGGTAGGCCGTGATCCGCCCGGTGTCCGGGCGGAACCCGTTAGCCGGGTCCTCGGTGGTGATGCGGCACTGCAGCGCGGCGCCGTGCGGCACGATGGAATCCTGGCTCAGGCCAAGGTCTTCGAGCGTCTCCCCGCCGGCGATCCGCAGCTGCGACGACACCAGGTCGACGTCGGTGATCTCCTCGGTGACCGTGTGCTCCACCTGGATGCGGGGGTTCATTTCGATGAACACGTGCCGGCCGTTCTCGTCCAGCAGGAACTCCACCGTGCCGGCGCACGAGTAGCCGATGTGGCGGGCGAACGCCACCGCGTCGGCGCAGATGCGTTCGCGGACCGCGGGATCGAGGTTGGGCGCGGGTGCCAACTCGATGACCTTCTGGTGCCGCCGCTGCACACTGCAATCCCGCTCGTAGAGGTGGATCACGTTGCCCTGGGTGTCGGCGAGGATCTGCACCTCGATATGCCGCGGATTGATCACGGCCTGCTCGAGGAACACCGCGGCGTCGCCGAACGCCGATTCCGCCTCGCGGCTGGCCGCCTCGATGGCTTCGGCCAACGAGCTGCTATCGGCGACCCGCCGCATGCCGCGGCCGCCACCGCCGGCGACCGCCTTGACGAACACCGGGAACGTCATCGACTCGGCGGCCGCCAGCAGCTCGTCCACCGATGTCGAGGGCGCCGAGGAGCTCAGCACCGGCAGGCCGGCCTCCCGCGCCGCCGCGATCGCCCGGGACTTGTTGCCCGTCAGCTCCAGCACCTCGGCGCTCGGGCCGACGAAGGTGATGCCGGCCGCGGCGCACGCCGCCGCCAGGTCCGGATTCTCCGACAGGAAACCGTAGCCGGGGTAGATGGCGTCCGCCCCGCACGCCCGGGCCGTCGCGACGATGTCCTCGACCGACAGGTAGGCGCGGACCGGGTGGCCCTCGGTGCCGATCTGGTAGGACTCGTCGGCCTTGAGCCGGTGCACCGAGTTACGGTCCTCGTAGGGATAGACCGCGACGGTCCCGATTTCGAGCTCGTAGGCGGCACGGAACGCCCGAATCGCGATTTCCCCGCGATTGGCGACCAACACTTTGGCGAACACGGTACTTACGATAGAGCCCGCTGCGGCGGTCCGACATACTCGCTGAGGGGACGGATCAACGCGTTGGACGCGGTCTGCTCGATGATGTGGGCCGTCCACCCCGTAATCCGGCTCATCACGAATATCGGTGTGAACGCGCCGATGTCAAAACCCATGAGGTGGTACGCGGGCCCGGTGGGGAAATCCAGGTTCGGCTTGATGCCGTTGGCCTCGGCCATACCCTTTTCCAGGACGGTGTAGATGTCGAGCCACTTGCGCCCGTCGCGCACCGCCGCCACCCGGTCGAGCGCCGCCTTCATGGTGGGCACCCGCGAGTCACCGTTCTTGTACACCCGGTGGCCGAAGCCCATGACCTTCTCTTTGCGGGACAGCTTGCCGCGCAACCACTCCGACGCCCGCTCGGCACTGCCGATCTCGAGCATGTCGTGCATGACCGCCTCGTTGGCACCGCCGTGTAGCGGCCCCTTAAGTGCGCCGATGGCGGCCGTCACCGCGCTGTAGATGTCGGATTGCGTGGAGGTGACCACCCGCGCCGCGAAGGTTGAGGCGTTGAAGCTGTGCTCGGCGTAGAGCACCATCGACTGCTCGAAGGCGTCCACGATGACCCGCTCGGGGACGTCGCCGAAGCACATGTGCAGGAAGTTCTCCGCATAGTTCATGTGGCTGTGCGGGGCGATGGGTTCCAGGCCGCGCCGCCGGCGCATGTCGGCCGCGACGATGGTGGGTAACGCGGCGAACATCCGCAGCGCCTTGCCGTAGTTGGCCTGTTCGCTGCTGTCGTCCTCGTCGGGATCTTCGGCCCCCATCGAGCTGATGAAGGTGCGCACCACGTCCATCGGATGACAGTTGTCGGGCAGCTTGGCCAGCAGCGACAGCTGGGACCGGGTCAGCCGGCGCGCGGCGCGTTCCCGCTGAGCGAACAACGCCAGTTGCTGGTCGTCGGGCAGGTCGCCGTGCCAGAGCAGGTACGCCACCTCTTCAAAGCTGCGTTGCGTGGCGAGGTCTTGCACGGCGTAGCCGCGGTAGGTCAGCGAATTGGTCTCCGGGACCACCTTGGAGATCGCCGTGGTGTCGACGACGACACCGGCCAAACCCTTGTAGACGCGCGGTTGGTTGTCTTCCACGGTGCTCACGGCGTGACTCCTTGCAGGGCGAAGTTGTAGATCTCGGAATCGAATTGGTTGTAGTCGGCGTAGCGGAGTAGCTCGTAGAGCCGGCTTCGGTGCTGCATGTTGTCGAGAATCCCCGATTGCGTTCCGCTGGTGGCGATTTCGCGCAATCCCAACTCGACGGCGCGCATGGCCAGCCGCAGCGTCGTCACCGGGTAGATGACGGCGTTGTAGCCGATGTCGGACAACTGCTGGGCGGTCAACAGCGGCGACTTGCCGAACTCGGTCATATTGGCCAGCAACGGGGTGTCGACCGCGTCGCGGAACCGCTGGAACTCCGCCGGCCCGCGCAGGGCCTCGGTGAAGATCAGGTCAGCGCCCGCGTCGGCGTAGGCCTTGGCCCGGTCGATCGCGGCCGCCAGGCCTTCCACGCCGGCGGCATCGGTGCGGGCGCAGATGACGAAGTTGGGGTCGCGGCGGGCGGCCACGGCGGCCCGCAACCGCTTGATCATGTCGGCGGCCGGCACCACCGCCTTGCCGTCGAGATGCCCGCAGCGCTTCGGGTTTTCCTGGTCCTCCAGGTGCAGGCCGGCCAGTCCGGCGTCTTCGAGCACCGTCACCGTGCGGGCGGCGCTCATCGGTTCCCCGAAGCCGGTGTCCGCGTCGATCAGGGTGGGCAGGTCGGTCACCGACGCGATCTGCGCCCCGCGCCCGCTAACCTCCGTCAAGGTGGTCAGGCCGACGTCGGGCAGCCCCAGGTCGGCCGAGAGTGCCGCGCCGGACACGTACACCCCGTCGAACCCGATCTCGGCGATGAGTTTGGCTACCAGCGGCGAGAACGCGCCCGGATACCGTTGCAGCACACCGCCTTGCAGGCCGCTCCGTAACCGGGCGCGTTTCTCGGTCGCGGGCACGGCGCTGCCGATCAGTCCGCTCATCCGAAGATCCCCGGTGGGATCGTCGGCGCCTTGTCGAGCACCAGGGGTCCGACGGTGATGTTGAGCGCACCCAACGCGCCCGCCTGCAGGTCCGGCAGTGCCTCGACGGCCGAGAGGAACCGGCGC
>NZ_LZKC01000263.1:0-25262 GCF_001672685.1 Mycobacterium sp. E2462 | reverse complement strand
GCGGCGGTGCGGTACGCGGCGGTCGACAAGAACGCCGTGATCGTGGCGGCCGCCGGCGACACCAGCAAGAAGGACTGCAAGCAGAACCCGGCGCAGGATCCGTTGCAGCCCAACGATCCGCGCAACTGGAAGGCCGTCACCACCGTGGTGACACCCTCGTGGTTCAGCGACTACGTGTTGACGGTCGGCGCCGTCGACCCGGACGGACACCCGCTGACCCAGGGCGGCCAGGGACAGGGCGCCACCAGCGTGTCCGGTCCGTGGGTCGGCATCGCCGCCCCCGGCAGCGACGTGGTGGGGCTGTCGCCCCGCGACGACGGGGTCATCAACGCGATCGACGGGCCGGACAACACGCTGCTGGTGCCGGCCGGCACCAGCTTCTCGGCCGCGATCGTGTCGGGGGTGGCGGCGCTGGTTCGCGCCAAGTATCCGCAGCTCTCGGCCTACCAGGTGATCAACCGGTTGACCCGCACCGCCCACGCCCCGGCGCGCGGCGTGGACAACCAGATCGGCCACGGTGTCGTGGACCCGGTCGCGGCGTTAACCTGGGACGTACCCGATGGTCCCGTGAAGCCGCCGCAACGGCTGTCGGCCCCGCTGGATATTCCGAAACCGGTCCCGCCGCGGGACATGGTGCCGATCTGGGTGGCGGCCGGGGGACTGGTGACCGCGCTGCTCGTCGGCGGTGGGGTGTTTGGCACGGCGATGCTGCTGAAGCGATCGCGGAAACAGCAATAAGGGTGGAGCAGCAACACACATGAAGGCTCAGCGCAAACTGGGGTTGTCCCTGACGTGGCCGCGGGTCACCGCGGTGTTGGTCGTCGACGTCGTGCTCTTGGTGGTGGCCAGCCACTGCCCGGAGTCCTGGCAGGGCAGCCACCGCATCGCCTTCTGGGTGGGCGTCGCGCTGGCGGTGCTGGTCGCACTGCTGTCGCTGGTCACCTACCACGGCCTGACCGTCGCGTCGGGCCTGGCCACCTGGTTGTGGGACTGGTCCGCCGACCCGGGCACCGCGCTGGCCGCCGGCTGCACGCCCGCGCTGGACCACCAGCGCCGGTTCGGCCGGGACAAGGTCGGCGTCCGCCAGTACGACGGCCACCTGGTCACCGTCATCGCCGTCAACGGCGGTGAGGACGACCCGGCGTCGCGGCACCGGCACCGGACGTCGCCGCCCACGCTGCCGATCCAGGCGGTGGCCGACGGGGTGCGCCAGTTCGACGTTCACCTCGACGACATCGACATCGTCTCGGTGAAGGTGCGCCGCGGCGGCCCGGAGTCCAGCGCCGCCGAGCTGTCGAAGCTCGAGGATTGGGGCCCCGAGGAGTGGGAGGTCGTCGGGGACCAGCCCACGTCCTTCGTGCGGCGTACCTGGCTGGTGCTTCGGATGAACCCGCAGCGCAACGTCGCCGCGGTCGCGGCCCGCGATTCGCTGGCCGCCACCCTGGTCGCCGCCACCGAGCGGCTCGCCCAGGACCTCGACGGCCCGACCTGCGCGGCGCGGCCGCTGACGGCCGAGGAGATCGCCGAAGTCGACCGTGCGGTGCTCGCCGACCTCGAGCCCACCTGGAGCCGGCCCGGCTGGCGCCACCTCAAGCACTTCAACGGTTTCGTCACCAGCCTGTGGCTGACGCCGTCCGACATCACCAGCGACACGCTGGACCAGGTGTGGGACACCGACGCGACCGCCACGGTATTGACCGTGCGGCTGACCTCGCGCCGGGGACGCGCCCAGGTGTCGGCGTGGGTGCGCTACCACACCGAGGGGCGGCTGCCCAGGGACTTGTCGGGGGGACTCAACAGGCTTACCGGGCGCCAATTGGCCGCGGTGCGCGCCAGCCTGCCCGCCCCGTCGACGCACCCGCTGCTGACCGTGCCGAGCCGCACCTTGCACGGCGACGACGAGCTTGTGCTGTCGGTCGACCAGTTGCGAGGGAGCCCGGCCGGCGTGCCCGCGGCGCAATGACCCGGCCCCAATCCACCGCCGAAGGCGCTCGCAACGCGATGGTCGCCGGCCTGCTGGCGTCCGGCGTCTCGGTGAATGGGCTGCAGCCCAGCCACAACCCGCAGGTGGCGGCGCAAATGTTCACCACCGCGACCAACCTGGACCCGTCGATGTGCGACGCCTGGCTGGCGCGGATGTTGGCGGGGGAGCAGAGCATCGAGGTGCTCTCCGGTGCCTGGTCGGCGCTGCGGACGTTCGGCTGGGAGACCCGCCGGCTGGGTGTGACCGAGCTGCAGTTCCGTCCCGAGGTGTCCGACGGCCTGTTCCTGCGCCTGGCCGTTACCAGCGGGGAGTCGCTGGCCTGCGCCTACGCCGCCGTACTCGCCGAAGCCAAGCGCTACGAGGAGGCCGCGGAGCTGCTCGACGGCGTCGAACCCCGCACGCCCATCGACGAGGAGTTGGTCGACTACGTGCGGGGCGTGCTCTACTTCCGCACGCAGCGCTGGCCGGACGTGCTGACCCAGTTCTCCGAGTCCAAGGTCTGGCGCCTGGCCGAACTCAAGGCCGCCGGCGCCGCGATGGCGACGACGGCCCTGGCCTCGCTGGGCGTCTTCGAGGAGGCCCTGCGGCGCGGACAGGACGCCATCGAGGGTGACCGGGTGCCCGGCGCCGCCAACATCGCGCTCTACACGCAGGGCATGTGCCAGCGGCATCTTGGCCGCGAGGAAGAGGCGGTCGAGCTGCTGCGCCGCGTGTACTCGCGCGACCCGAAGTTCACCCCCGCCCGCGAGGCGCTGGACAACCCGAACTTCCGGTTGGTGCTGACCGACCCGGAGACCATCGAGGCCCGCACCGACCCATGGGATCCCGACAGCGCCCCCACGCGCGCCCAGGCCGAGGCCGCGCGCCACGCCGAGGAGGCCGCGAAGTACCTGGCTGAGGGTGACGAAGAGCTCAACGCGATGCTGGGCATGGAACGGGCCAAGCGCGAGATCAAGCTCATCAAGGCCACCACCAAGGTCAACCTGGCGCGCGCCAAGATGGGCCTGCCGGTTCCCGTCACGTCACGCCACACGTTGCTGCTGGGCCCGCCGGGCACCGGTAAGACGTCGGTGGCGCGGGCGTTCGCCAAGCAACTGTGCGGCCTGACCGTGCTGCGCAAGCCGTTGGTGGTGGAGACCAGCCGCACCAAGCTGCTCGGCCGCTACATGGCCGACGCGGAAAAGAACACCGAGGAAATGCTCGAGGGCGCGCTGGGTGGGGCGGTCTTCTTCGACGAGATGCACACGCTGCACGAGAAGGGTTACCAGCAAGGTGACCCCTACGGCAACGCCATCATCAACACCTTGCTGCTCTACATGGAGAACCACCGCGACGAGCTGGTGGTGTTCGGCGCCGGCTACGCCAAGGCGATGGAAAAGATGCTCGACGTGAACCAGGGTCTGCGCCGCCGGTTCTCGACCGTCATCGAGTTCTTCAGCTACACCCCGCAGGAGCTGGTCGACCTGACCCGGCTGATGGGCCAGGAGAACGAGGACGTCATCACCGAGGAGGCGGCGCAGTCGCTGCTGCCGTCCTACACGCGGTTCTACCTCGACGAGAGCTATTCGGAGGACGGCGACTTGATCCGCGGCATCGACACGCTGGGTAACGCCGGCTTCGTGCGCAACGTGGTGGAGAAGGCCCGCGATCACCGCAGCTTCCGCCTGGACGACGAGGATCTGGACGCGGTGCTGTCCAGCGACGTCACGGAGTTCAGCGAGCGCCAGTTGTTGCGGTTCAAGGAGCTGACCGCCGAGGATCTCGCCGACGGCCTCAGCGCGGCGGTAGCGGAGAAAACCGACTAACGCTCTCCCGCGCTAATTCGGCGCGGAAAATGCACTGCCCAGCAAATTGCTTAATCCCTCCCTCGGTCCTCCGATTAGCGGGCGTCGACGCGGCCAGCGGGGGCAATAACGGGCCCTTTTCGCATCGAATTGCGAGCGGTCGCCGCCCACGCCGCGCGCCGTGCTGGGCGGCGAGCATCCGGTCCTGATACCAGCCGTTACATGGTGTTATCGCGCGAAACACGCTCTTCACATCGAGCGCGGACACGCGCCACTTGGCGTGCTTTAGTTGTTTCATCGATGTGTTTTGCTTGAGTCATTTACCAGGTCGCAATGCCCGCATGTGCGTTTGCCGATCCATGCGTCGGCTCAGGGATTGCCATGCCCGGCAAACCTTCGCCGCGCCGGTAGCGGGCTGAGTGTTTTCCGATAGGAGAGGTCCGATGTCTTCCGCTGTCACGCATCCGGAGCTGCCTGCCGCGCGTCGGGCACCGCGAGTGACGACACCTCGCGATCGCCGGGTGCGTTGACATGGATTACGGAGCGCTACCGCCGGAAATCAACTCCGGGCGCCTTTACCTCGGACCGGGCTCCGCGCCGCTGCTGTCCGCGGCGGCGGCCTGGGACTCACTGGCCACCGAGCTGCACTCCACGGCCGCGCTGTACCAGTCGGTGATCGAGGGTCTGAGCAGCGAGGAATGGTTGGGGCCGGCGTCGGCGGCGATGGCTGCCGCCGTCGCGCCGTACCTGAGCTGGATGGGATTGACCGGCGTGCAAGCGGAGAACGCCGGCGCGCAGGCTGCCGCCGCAGCGGGTGCCTACGACACCGCCTTCGCGATGACGGTGCCCCCGCCGGTGGTTGCCGCCAACCGGGCCCTGCTGGCGGCCCTGGTGGCGACGAACATCCTCGGGCAGAACACCCCGGCGATCGCGGTGACCGAAGAGGAGTACGGCGAGATGTGGGCGCAGGACGCCGCGGCTATGTACGGCTACGCGTCCAGTTCGGCGTCCGCGGCGGCGCTGACGCCGTTCCCGCCGCCGCCGCAGACCACGAACCCCAGCGGTCAGGCCGACCAGGCCACCGCCGTCACGCAGGCGACCAGCACGTCGGCGGCCTCCGGCGCCCAAGAGACGCTGACGCAGTTGACGTCGCAGATCCCGGGCGCTCTGCAATCGTTCGCCTCGCCCGTGTCGTCGTCGAGCTCGTCGGCGCTGGCGTCCTCGTCGCTGACCACCGGCTCACTGTGGGACCTGCTGAATTCCAACTTCCTCAACGGCATCATCTCGGGTGGCTACATCAACCCCGCGATCGTCGAACCGGCCGTCACCGCGTCGATGGCCGATATCAACGCCGTGACGCTCGGCGGGTCGCCCAACACGCAAGCCATCCCGCCCATGGGGTCTGGCTCGGGAAATGCCGGCTGGACACCGGTGGGACAGCCGGGCGCCGTTGCGCCCGGTGCCACCGGAGTGCCGTTCGGTGACCCCCCGCTCGGCGCCACGGGCGTACCCGCGACGGATACCGGATGGGTCTCGGCCGGCACCAACCAGGCGGCGACGGTCGGCCGGTTGTCCGTGCCGCAGACGTGGACGGTGGCCGCCCAGGTGGAAAATCATGCGGGAGCGGCCCTTCCGGGCGGTGGCTGGAACAGCACGCCGCTGCCCCAGGGCACGCCGGCGGGAGCGCCGGGCATGCCCGGGGTCCCCGCGGTCAACGTGCCGGGCCGCAACTTCGGCAACGGGCCGCGCTACGGATTCCACGTCACCGTCATGCCGCGACCGCCCGCCGCGGGCTGAGCGTCGACCCGCCGGCCAGAAGGGGCACGCGTTTGACGCACCCGGGATCCGATGTCACCATGGCCGGTGAGCACCTCGTTAGGTGAGGCGTCCGCACGGACACAGGCCACTGACCTCGAACGTCGAGAGACGCCCAAGGTCAGGACAGCTCTTCCCGGCTTAAGGGTTGAGCCCAAGTGGCTTCCGGGAGATCGACCGGATACGTCGTGCGGTGCTGAAGCTTGGACGAGAGGGGTGCGGTGTCCGAGCGTTCGTCTCGGCCTCTTGCCCCGCGTGCACCGTGGCGCCCCCGCGCGCCCTGGCTGTGAGGAGGTGAGAGCGAAATGAAGTCCGGCGACAGTCCGTATCCCGAACCCGAGACCGTTTCGTCTCGATCCGGCCCCGGCCGCGTTCGCGCGTTCGTCATCGCCGCAACTCCTGCGCTTTAACCAGGCGTCATCCCTTCGCGGGTTTGTCGCAGCGGTGCGCGGAAAGTCGTTGCACGAAGGGCTTTCCAACCGCCCCTGACTGCTGCGGAGAGGACCTGCGATGTCGATCGCTGTGACGATTCCGCGTGCCCGGGTAGCCGAGGTGTCGAGCTGCGCAGCTGAACACCGCGCTCCTGCAATCGAATTCACATCTTCCGTGTCCGCTGATGCGTCGGCGGCCGCGCAGCGAACCCGACCGTCAGGTGCCGGGGGAGGAGGCTGATAATGACCGCACCACTGGACTTCGGCGCGCGTCCGCCCGAAATCAATTCCGCGCTCATGTATTCCGGCGCCGGATCCGGATCGATGCTGGCCGCCGCTGCGGCGTGGAATGCATTGTCTACTGAATTGCGTTGCACCGCAAGCTCATACAGCTCGGTGCTGGCGTCCCTCACGGGCGAGGAGTGGCTCGGTCCTGCTTCGACCGCGATGGCCGCCGCGGCGATGCCGTACGCGGCCTGGCTGGGCGCGACGGCCGAGCTGGCCGAGCAGACCGCCGCGCAGGCCGAGGCCGCCGTCGCCGCCTACGAGGCCGCCTTCTCCGCGACCGTGCCGCCGCCGATCGTCGCGGCGAACCGCGCGCAGTTGGCGGCGCTGGTCGCCACGAATGTGCTGGGACAGAACACTGCGGCCATCGCGGCCACCGAGGCCCAGTACGCCGAGATGTGGTCGCAGGACGCCGCCGCGATGTACGGCTACGCCGGGTCGTCGGCCGCCGCCACCCGACTCGCGGGCTTCATCGGGCCGCAGCAGACCGCGGCGCCGGGCGCGCTGACGCGCCAGGCCGCGGCGGTCAGCCAGGCGGCCGGCACGTCGGCTGGAACTCAACAGGCCACGTTGTCGCGCCTGATGGCCACGCTGCCGTCGGCGTTGCAGAGTCTGGCCTCGCCGGCGGACGCGATGACGACAAGCTCCACCGGGACGGGGTTCTCCGACTTCCTGAACAGCAATTTCCTCAACACGCTGGCTTCGACCGGCGCGTTCAACCCCGTGCAGGTGGTGCAGGCGGTCACCAGCTCGACGTTGCTGGGCAGCAGCGCCACGGGTGACGTCGCGGCACCCGCGGCGGAGGGCCTCGGTCAGGCGGTCGCCGTGCCCGTCAGCGGCGTCGGCGGCCTCGGCTCCGCGGTGTCGGCAAGCCTCGCCGAGTCCCACCTGGTCGGCCCGCTGTCGGTGCCACCCGGTTGGGCCGCCCCGGCCCCGCTGTCCAGCGCGCTGCCCTCGACGCTGGGCGGCACGCCGATGATCGCCCCGTCGGCCGCCGCATCGGCATCGTCACCGGCAGCGGCGGCGGGCATGCCCGGGATGCCCGGTGTGCCCCTCATGGGGCAGGCCCAACCGGGATATGGACGCGCGCTGCCCCAGTACGGCTTCCGCCCCCTCTTCGTGACGCACCCACCCGCCGCTGGCTGACGCGGCCACCCGGCCGTCGCGCCGCGCGCTCCAACGGCTTCACAGCAAACCTCGCGTCGTTGTGATGCCTCACATCATCGGGCCCTGACCTGTGAGCTAACCTCACAGCCGATATCCAGTAGCTAAGCAGCGGCTCCGCTGCCGCTTCGGCCTATCCTCGTGGTCGGTGGCGGGGAGCCGTGTCACCCGGGGCCGCCGGCTCGGGCCTTCATCGTCGAAGCCTGCCGGCACCGCGGACGTGTGACGCGCTGTCGCAAGCCCGCATTTATCGGAGCCCATTGTGTCGACGAATGGGTTTTACTGCCGAGGCTAACCCGTCGGCGCCGACAATGCAGTCGGCCATCCACATAAAGCCATAGGCGACGACCCGTTTCACCTGCGTTTTTCTCAATTCTATGAACGCATAAATATGTGTTCATAGCGAGCCGTTGCTGAAATATCACGATAATAATTCACTTCGCAATGTGCGTTTCACATACGGCGACATGAACCGTGGGATCCCCGCGTAATTTCCCCCCGACGTTCCGTCACCGCCTTCGATCGAAAGGAATGCTGTCGTGCGAAAGAAAGGCGCATTCGCGGTGGATATGGCTCTGAACGGGCTAAACAGCCGCGTGTCACCAGCCGCATATTCGCACATCTCACAGCGTGAGCCTGTGCGAAGACATTGATCGTTAACGCGGTTTTACCTTCCCGGAACCGTGACTGAATTTTTTCCGATCACCATGGAGTTAATGTTCCGTACGCGCCTGCCGCCGGGCTATTGGTGGGGCGCGATCGCGGAAAGTGGGCGTTGTCACCGTTGCCGCGCGCACACGAAGGCGCGCCGGACGGCGATTACATGAATTCGAACTGAGCTGTGGACAGGCTGCGGCAGACGCCGCTTTGTCGCATTTAGCATGGCCGCATCGGAGGGAGCGGGAGAAGAAATGCTAGATTTCGGGGCATTCCCGCCGGAGTTCAACTCGGGGCGGATGTACGTAGGTGCCGGATCGGGGCCGCTGCTGGCGGCCGCGGCGGCGTGGGATGAGTTGGCCGCAGAGTTGCAGGCGGCCGGAACGGCGTACGGGTCGGCCGTCGAGTCGCTGACCTCGGGCCCGTGGACGGGCCCGTCGTCGATCGCCATGGCGGCCGCCGCCGCGCCGTACGTGGCATGGATTCACGCCACCGGCGCCCAGGCCGAGGAGGCGAGCAGTCAGGCCAAACTCGCGGCGGGCGCCTACGAGGCGGCGTTCGCGGCCACGGTGCCACCGCCGGTGATCGCCACCAACCGGGCCCTGCTCGCGACCTTGATCGCCACCAACATCCTCGGGCAGAACACCCCGGCGATCGCCGCGACCGAAGCCGACTACATGGAGATGTGGGCACAGGATGCGGCCGCGATGTACGGCTACGCGGCGGCGTCGTCCGCGGCCGCGCAGATGACGCCGTTCACCGAACCGCCGCAAACCACGACCGACACGGCCGGGCAATCGCAGGGCAGTGCGGTCAGCCAGGCCGCCGCACAGTCCGGTTCGAACACCGCGTCGCAGCTCGGTTCGGCGATGCAACCGATGCTGCAGACGCTGGACGCCACCGGCAGCACGTCCGCGGCGGCTTCCGAACCGTCGCTGACGGTGCCGCCGGCCATCACGAACTGGAACACCATCTGGTCGGCGATCACCGGTGTCTACTCCCCGCAGTCGTGGACGAGCATTCCCGGTGGTCCCTTCCTGTCGTTCGGGCAGGCCTACTCCTGGGGACAGAACGGGCAGAGCGCCGCCGCCTACCTGGCCGGGCCGAAGGCCATCACCGGAGCGCTGGCGCCGCTGGCCGGTGGGGCGGGTCTGGCCAAGCCGGCGCTGAGTTCCGCAGTCGGGGTGTCGGGGTCCATGGGCAAAGCGGCGCTGGTCGGCAGCATGTCGGTGCCGCAGGGCTGGACCGAGGCCGCACCGGCCATCCGAACCATCGCGCAGGTGTTCCCCACCAACCTGGCGGCGGCCCCGGCCACGCTCGCCGGCGAGGAGGGCGTCTTCAGCCAGATGGGGTTGTCCAGCCTGGCCGGGCGCGCGGTCGCCGCCAGCGCAGTCCGCTCCGCCGGGCCCGCGTCGGTGGCGGCCCTGGGCGGCGCCGTCACCGAGGCCGATCCCGCGGCCGCCACCATCATCGTCATTCCGTGCCTCGAGGAGTGAGCGCGATGACCATCCGATCGAGCACCGTGCGGCGACGCGCACGCCAGGGGACGAGGGGACAGCGATGATCTACGGAGCCTTTCCGCCGGAGTTCAATTCGGCCCGGATGTACAGCGGGCCCGGGGCCGAGTCGCTGGTGGCGGCGGCCACGGCGTGGGAAAGCCTCGCCACCGAATTGCAGTCGACCGCAACGTCGTATCAGTCGGTGGTGTCGGGCCTGACGTCCGGCCCCTGGGTCGGGCCGTCGTCGGTCGCGATGGTGTCGGCGGCCGCGCCCTACATTGCGTGGCTGCAGCAGACCGCCGCGCAGGCCGCCGAGACCGCCGCGCAGGCCACCCAGGCGGTGACCGCCTACGAGACGGCCTTCGCCGCCCATGTGCCGCCGCCGGTGATCGCGGAGAATCGCGCCCTGCTGGCGCAATTGGTGGCGACCAACCTGTTCGGGCAGAACACCGCGGCGATTGCGGCGAACGAGGCCGAATACGGCGGTTTTTGGGCCCAGGACGCCGAGGCGATGGACACCTACTTCGCCACCTCGGCGACTGCCACCAACAACCTGACAACCTTCAGCCCGGCCCCGCAGACCACCAACGACGCGGCCCAGCCGATGCAGGCCGCCGCCCTGACCCAGAGCACCAACGCGGCGGCCGGCAACGTGGCCGGCACCGTGGCTCAGGCGGCCACCACGCCGAGCGGGTTCACCGGGCCGCTGGCCTGGTTGGCGCAACTCGCGACGGATTACCAGACGTTTTGGACCGACCTGCTCAACACGGTCCCGGGCGGCGCCAACTTCTATACCGCCTTCTACAACGCGGTGAAGGTTCCTCTGGGGTTGACGACGCAATTCAACGACATCGGGTTGTTGATCAACTTCCCGGTGTCCCAATGGCTGAAGTTCGCCCCGCCCCTCGCCTACGGCGCGCTGCCGAAGGACGCGCTGGGCGCGGGGTTGGGCGCGCTCGGTTTCACGCGCGGCACGCTGTTCGACGCCATCAGCCCGACGGCCGGGTTCGCGCGCGGCACCCTGGTGGGGAAGCTGACCGTGCCGCCGAGCTGGGCGTCGGCCACCCCGGCGATCCGTACCGTGGCCGCCGCGCTGTCGGCCGCCGGACCCGAGGCGGTGCCCGCCGCCGCGCTCGGCGAGGGCAGCCTGTTCAGCTCCATGGGGTTGGCGGGCATGTTGGGCAGCGCCCTGGGCGCCGGGGGCCCCACCGTGGTGGGCGCCGGGGTGCGCAGCCGCATGAAGCCGATCAACGAGGGCAAGCAGTCACCCGAGCAGCTCAAGCGCCTGGTCGCCCAGATCTCCGACAAGCCGGAGTCCGTGCAACACCACAGCGTGGACCAGGAGGGGCTCGACGCGCTCCTCGAGCAGCTGGCGAAGAAGCCGGGGATCCATGCCGTGCACCTGAAGAAGGGCGACAAGTCGAAGGTACTGCCCGCCGACGCGCAAATCGGCTGACGCCGAACGCGATTCGCTGTCTCAACAACGATCCGAGGGAGAGCCACAATGAAACGAGTGCTGGCGCTGGTGAGCGCGGCCGCCATGATCGGGCTCGCGGCCCCCGCGCAGGCCGCCCCGCCGCCCGAACCCGACGGCGACGACGGGGCTTTCATCGCCGCGCTGCAGCAGGCCGGTTTCACCTATTCCAGCCCCGGATCTGCCGTCGCCGCGGGTCGGGCGGTGTGTTCCTGCCTGAACAATGGAGAGTCCGGCCTGGAGCTGGTGCACGACGTGAAGACGCACAACCCCGGCATGGACATGGAGATGGCGTCGAACTTCGCCCTGATCTCCGCGCAGTACTACTGCCCGCACCACCTGTCGAAGGCCTGAGCCGCAGCGCGAATACCGTTGCGTCGCCGAAGGATTGGCGGGTGAACACAACGGACGAACCGGCGGCGTGCGACAATCGACCGCTATGAGACCGTGGCCGGCGCTGTGCTGCCTCGCAGTCGCCGCGGCGCTCGCGGCGCCCGCTCGCGCCGAACCGGATGCCGGCGACGCCGACCAGGCCGGTTTCCTTGCGTCGCTGAGCACCGCGGGTATCACGTACAAGACCCCGGACGCCGCCGTGCAATTCGCCAAGGCGGTGTGCCAGGCGATGGGCGGCGGCGAACGCGGTCCGCAGATGGTCGACGACCTGAAGAACCAGAACCCGGGCCTCACGACCGACCACGCCACCTCGTTCGTGGCGATCGCGGCGAAATACTATTGCCCGCAGCAACTCAACCATCAGTAGCCGGCCGGCCGCCGGCTGCGGCGCCTTGCAGGTTGCGGCCGCGTGGCCGCCCGGCGCCCGATCTGTCTCCGGGTCATCTGCCGTTCACCTGGGCGTGGTTAGCTCCGCGCGAATTCGGGGGTTAGGAGGGGGCCGGTGGAGACGTTGAGCGTGCTCGACTTCGCGCTGCGGCTCGGCGTCGGCGTCGGCTGCGGCGCGCTCATCGGGCTGGAACGCCAATGGCGCGCGCGGCGGGCGGGCCTGCGCACCAACGCCCTCGTCGCCGCCGGGGCCACGCTATTCGTGCTGTACGCCGCCGCGACCACCGACAGCAGCCCCACCCGCGTCGCGTCGTACGTGGTGTCGGGCATCGGCTTCCTCGGCGGTGGCGTCATCCTGCGCGAGGGCGTCAACGTACGGGGCCTCAACACCGCGGCCACCCTGTGGTGCTCGGCGGCGATCGGGGTGCTGGCGGCGTCCGGGCATCTCGTGTTCACGCTGATCGGCACCTGCACGGTCATCGGCATCCACGTCCTGGGGCGCCCCCTGGGCCGGCTGATCGATCGCGACGGCACCGCCGACGAGGACGAGAGCCTGCAGCCCTACCTGGTCCAGGTGATCTGCCGCCCCAAACACGAGAAGTACGCGCGCGCCCAGATCGTCCAGCACGCCGGCAGCAACGACATCACGCTGCGCGGCGTCCACACCGGCGAGCCGGCGAACGACGAGATCACCCTGACCGCGCATCTGCTGATGAGCGGCGACGTGCCGGCCCGACTGGAGCGGCTGGTCGCGGAGCTCTCTCTGCAACCCGGGGTGCGCGCGGTTCAGTGGTACGCCGGCAACCAGGCGCAGTCCGACGACCGGAGCTGACGTTGCGGGCGGAGGGCGACCGACCGCGCCCGCTGTGGTCGTAGTCTTAGCTGCGTGAGCGCCCTGACCGGTTTCCTCGCCGCGCTGCCCGCGCCGATGCGGGACCCGGTGTTGTTCGCCATCCCGTTCTTTTTGACGCTGTTGATCCTCGAGTGGATGGCGGCGCGCAAGCTGGAACGCCTGGTCGCCGAAGCAGACGACGCCGGCAGGCCGGCCGCCGGCGCGTACCTCACGCGAGACTCGCTCGCCAGCATCTCGATGGGGCTCGTCTCCGTCGCCACCACCGCCGCCTGGAAGACCCTGGCCCTGCTGGGCTACGCCGCGCTCTACGCGTACGTGGCGCCCTGGCACCTCTCGGCCACCCGCTGGTACACGTGGGTCGTCGCCCTCGTGGGCGTGGACCTGCTCTACTACGCGTATCACCGGATCGCCCACCGAGTCCGGCTGATCTGGGCTACCCACCAGGCCCACCACTCCAGCGAGTACTTCAACTTCGCCACCGCGCTGCGCCAGAAGTGGAACAACAGCGGCGAGATCCTGATGTGGACTCCGCTGCCGCTGTTGGGGATCCCGCCGTGGCTGGTGTTCTTCAGCTTCTCGGTCAGCCTCATCTACCAGTTCTGGGTGCACACCGAACGGATCGGCAAGCTGCCGCGGCCCTTCGAGTTCATCTTCAACACGCCGTCGCACCATCGCGTCCACCACGGTAGAGACCAGCTCTACCTGGACAAGAACTACGGCGGCATCCTCATCGTGTGGGACCGCCTGTTCGGCAGCTTCCAGGCGGAGGTCTTCCGGCCGCACTACGGCCTGACCAAACCGGTGGACACCTTCAACGTCTGGAAGCTGCAGACCCACGAATACGCGGCTATCGGCCGCGATTGGCGCGCGGCGACCCGGCTGCGCGATCGGCTGGGCTACGTGTTCGGGCCGCCCGGCTGGTCGCCCCGCGGAGCCCGCCGCCTCGACGACGCCGTGGCGGCCGTGACCGTTCTGTAACATCGGCGCCGGCCGGTGCGAAAAGCTGAAGGTGGGGGCGTTACGCCAGGTTGAGTTACACAGCCTCGGCCCCCGTCGGTATCGGCTCGATGGATCGGAGTTGATGGTGCATCGCCTGGCAATGAGCGCATTCGCCGTATCGATAACGGTTGCCGCGCTGACCCAATCCGTGTCGCCGGCCCCCGCCAAGGCCGACCCCGTCGCGGTCTATCCCGGTATGGAGATCCGGCAAGACAACCGCGTCTGCACCCTGGGCTACGTCGACCCCGGTCTGAAGATCGCCTTCACCGCGGGACACTGCCGCAGCGGCGGAGGCGTCGTCACCGACCGCGGCGGCGCGGTGATCGGCCGCCTGGCCGCTTTCCGGGACAACACTCCCAGCGGGACCACGGTCACCACCGACCAGAACATCGCCGACTACGAGGCCATCGTGTTGGACAACGGCGTGGCGGCCAACAACGTGCTGCCGGGCGGCCGTTCGCTGGTGTCGAGCCCGTCCGTGGCGCCGGCACCCGGGCAAGCGGTCTGCCATTTCGGCGTCAGCACCGGCGAGACCTGCGGCACGGTGGAAAGCGTCAACAACGGCTGGTTCACGATGTCGCACGGCGTGCAAAGCCACAACGGGGACTCCGGCGGGCCGGTATACCTCGCTGCCAGCGGCGGTCCGACGCAGATCGTGGGCATCTTCAACAGCGTCTGGGGCGACCTGCCCGCGGCGGTGTCGTGGCCGGCCACCTCCCAGGAGGTTCGGGAGGACATGGGCGTCGGCGGCCCGGCCTAGCCGGACGTGCCGGCCGGTGTCAGCGCGAACACCGGGATGGTGGGGGCGACGGCGCGCATCTGGTCGTCGCCGCTGTCGGGGGTCAGGCCGCCGACGTAATCCTTGACCTGCCAATACCACCGGCGCAGGTAACGCCGCAGGATCTCGGGTTTGCGGGCGTCCTCGACCTCGGTGACCCGCGCGAGCCGGCGCCGCCAGCGGGGGCCCAGTTCGACGACGCCCGCGGCCCTGACGTTGCGGGCCCACTGCGTGTTGCCGCGCGGGGATACCAGGTAGTCGACGCCGTCGACGGTCAACAGGTTGATCACCACGGACCGGGGCCGGCCGGACTTGCGGCCGCGGACGCGCAGCGCGCGGGTCCCGGCGACGCTGATTCCGGCTTCGGCGAGCCAGCGGATCACCGCGTTACCGGCGCGGGCGGCTCTATTCGGTTCGTCGTATCGGGTCGTCATGACGTGCCTCCCGGGGGCTGGTGAGAGCGGTGCTCTCGTTAGCGGTAACGGTTCCACAAACGTTGCGGGGAAACAAGAGCGGTGATCTCGGTTGTGCGAGACTGGGCCGCGTGGGCAAGCGCCAGGAGACCCGGGACCAGATCGAGGCGCGCATCGTCGAGCTCGGTCGGCGCCAACTGGTGGAGCGCGGCGCGGCCGGACTATCGGTGCGCGCGATCGCCCGCGAGCTGGGCATGGTGTCCTCGGCGGTGTACCGCTACGTGTCGAGTCGCGACGAGCTGGTGACTTTGCTGCTCGTCGACGCCTACACCGACCTTGCCGACTGCGTGGACCGGGCCCGCGAATCCGTGGGCGACCTGTGGAGCGACGACGTCATCGCGATCGCGCGGGCGGCGCGGCGGTGGGCTGTCGCTCACCCCGCCCGCTGGGCGTTGCTCTACGGCAGCCCCGTGCCGGGGTACCACGCGCCGCCGGAACGCACGGTGGCCGTCGGCACGCGCGTCGTGGTGGCGCTGTTCGACGCGATGGCTGCCGGGATCGCCACCGGAGACATTCGGTTGACCAACGTCGTTGCACCGCAGCCCATGTCATCGGATTTCCAACGCCTCCGCCGGGAATTCGGGTTTCCCGGCGACGATCAGCTGGTCGCCAAGTGTTTCCTGCTGTGGGCGGGCGTGCTCGGCGCCATCAGCATGGAGGTCTTCGGCCAGTACGGCGCCAACACGCTGACGGACCCGGAGTCGGTGTTCGACGCGCAGCTGTCGATGTTGGTCGGTGTGCTCGGCCAGCACTAGGGGGCGTCGGGTGACGCGGAATTAGAACGTGTTCATACGACGTCGCGCCGCCTCGCGCGGCTGGGTGCGGCAAAGTTTTCCCGGCCCCTTCTGGCATGGGAACGACTGGACTATCCTGCGAGACGATGACGCTTCCCGCTCAGTCTCCGACGCAGATCGCCTGGGTTACCGCAGACCTGGACGCCACCGAAAGGGCTCTCACCGGCCTATTAGGCGCCAAGAAGTGGGTCCGTATCCCCGAGGTCCACTTTGCTCCGGATTCGTGCAGCTACCGCGGACGCCCGGCGGACTTCGTTGCCAGCATCTCGCTGAGCTACCTCGGCGACATGCAGTTGGAGCTGATCCAACCGGTCAGCGGGGAGAACATCTATAGTGACTTCCTGGCTGCGTGCGGGCCGGGCTTACACCACATCTGCATGGAAGCCGAGAGTCCCGAGCAGTTCGAGGCGGCGTTGAGCGACGCCGCGGACCGAGGCGCTCCGGTAGTGCAACAGGGCGTCATGGCCGGCGGCATCCAGTTCGCCTACGTGGCGGCGCCCCAGGCCGGGGTTCCGTTCGTCGAGATCGCCTACATCGCGCCCGAAATGCGGGCGTTCTACGACTACATCAAACAGGAGCAGCGGTGAGCGATCGCGACACCGCGAACGCCGGCGAGGACAAGGAGTGGCACCGATGAGCACGGAGATACCCGCAACGATCCGCGCGAGCGACGTGACGTCGTGGTCCGAGGACGTCGACGTGGTGGTGATCGGCTTCGGGATCGCCGGCGGCTGCGCCGCCGTCAGCGCGGCCGCCGCCGGCGCGCGGGTGCTGGTGCTCGAGCGCGCGGCAGCGGCAGGGGGCACCACCTCGCTGGCGGGGGGCCACTTTTATCTGGGCGGGGGGACGGCCGTGCAGGAGGCGACCGGGCACCCCGACTCGGCGGAAGAGATGTACAAGTATCTGGTCGCCGCGTCCCGCGAGCCCGAGCTCGACAAGATCCGCACCTACTGCGAGGGCAGCGTCGAGCATTTCAACTGGTTGGAGGGCTTGGGTTTTCAGTTCGAGCGCAGCTTCTACCCCGGCAAGGTGGTGGTGCCGCCGGGCACCGAGGGGCTGAGCTACACGGGCAATGAGAAGGTGTGGCCGTTCTGCGAGCTGGCCGTCCCCGCGCCGCGGGGGCATTCCGTTCCCGTTCCCGGGGAGTTGGGGGGCGCCGCCATGGTTATCGAGTTACTCGTCAAACGCGCCAACGACCTCGGGGTGCAGGTGCGCTACGAGACGGGTGCCACCAACCTCGTCGTCGAGGACGACGGCACGGTGGTCGGTGTCGCGTGGAAACACTTCACCGAGACGGGCGCGGTCAAAGCCAAGGCGGTCATCATCGCGGCCGGCGGGTTCGCGATGAACGACGAGATGGTCGCCGAGCACACGCCCGCGCTGGGCCAGCCGCGGCGCACCAAGCACCACGGCCTGGTCGCGCCCTACATCCTGGGCAATCCGAACGACGACGGGCTGGGCATTCGGCTGGGCGTCTCGGCCGGCGGGGCAACCCGGCACATGGATGAACTGTTCATCACCGCGGCGGCATACCCGCCGGAGGTCCTGTTGACCGGCGTGATCGTCAACAAGGACGGCAAGCGGTTCGTCGCCGAGGATTCCTACCACTCCCGCACGTCGGCGTTCGTGCTGGAGCAGCCGGAGCAGACCGCGTACCTGATCGTCGACGAGGCGCACACCGAGATGCCCGCGATGCCGCTGATCCGCTTCCTCGACGGCTACGAGACGATCGCGGAACTCGAAGAGGCGCTGGGCATTCCGGCGGGCAACCTCGCCGCGACCCTGGAGCGCTACAACAAGCTCGCGGCCGCCGGTGAAGACCCGGACTTCCACAAGCAGCCGGAATACCTCGCGCCTCAGGACCACGGGCCGTGGGCGGTGTTCGACCTGTCGCTCGGGCGCGCGATGTACTCGGGGTTCACCATCGGCGGCCTGTCGGTCACCGTGGACGGCGAGGTGCAACGCGAGGACCGCAGCATCGTGCCCGGGCTTTACGCGGCGGGCGCGGGCGCGGCTAATCTCGCCCAGGACGGCAAGGGCTATGCCAGCGGCACGCAACTGGGGGAGGGCTCGTTCTTCGGTCGCCGCGCCGGAGCGCACGCGGCCCGCAGGGCCGGGTAAGCGGTAGGCGCGCATCCGATGTGGGCGCCGGAGCGCACGCGGCCCGGAGGGCCGGGTAAGCGGTAGGCGCGGATCCGATGTGGGCGCCGGAGCGCACGCGGCCCGCAGGGCCGGGTAAGCCCTATACCTTGGCGGGCTCCGAGCCGACCGGTCCGAGGCGCCACTGACCGCCGCCGAGCAGTTGCAGCTCTTGCGAGTGATGCTGCTCGATGGCCCGTCGATGGCTGACGCTGACGACGACGCAGTCGGGCAACTCGCTGCGCAGCAGTTGGTACAAGGCGTATTCCAGGCCCTCGTCGAGCGCGGAGGTCGCCTCGTCGAGGAACACCGCCTTCGGCTTGGTCAGCAGGATGCGCCCGAAGGCGACGCGCTGCTGCTCGCCGGGGGAGAGCACCTTGGCCCAGTCGCGCTCTTCGTCGAGCCGGTCGATCAGGGGAGCCAGCGCCACCTTGGTCAGCGTCTCCCGTAACGCCTCGTCGGGCACGCCGTCGGGCGAATTCGGGTAGCAGACCACGGTGCGCAGGCTGCCGAGCGGCACGTACGGCAACTGCGACAGGAACATCGTGGCGTTCTCGCCGTCCGGGCGGCACAGGATTCCCGAGGCATAGGGCCACAACTCGGCCAGGCTGCGCAGCAACGTGGTCTTGCCGGTGCCGGAGCGCCCGGTGATCACCAGCGAGTCACCGGTGTCCAGCTGCACGTCGAGCGAGTCGATCAGCTGGTCGCCGTCCGGCGTGCGCACCTCCACGTGGGCCAGCTCGACGGCGGTGTCCTCGCTCGGCTTGACCAGCAACGCCGGCAGGGCGCGACCCTTGGCGTTGGCGTCGACCAGCCCGTGCAGACGGATGATGGCCGCTCGGAAGGCGGCGAAGGCGTCGTAGTTGTTCCGGAAGAACGACAGCGAGTCGCTGATGTTGCCGAACGCCGTCGAGGTCTGGCTGACGTCACCGAAGTCGATTTTGCCGGCGAACAGCCGCGGCGCCTGGATGATGTACGGCAACGGCACGATGGCCTGCGACACCGACCAGTTCCAGCCGTTGAAGATGATGCTCCGGCGGACGAACTTGCGGTAGTTGTCGATGATCGGGGTGAAGCGGCGCCACAGCTGCGCCCGCTCGACGCGCTCGCCGCGGTAGAACCCAACCGCTTCGGCGGCGTCGCGCAGGCGCACCAGGCCGTACCGGAACGCGGCGTTGAGCTTCTCGTTGTTGAAGCTGAGCCAGATCAGCGGCCGCCCCAGCCACACCGCCACCAAGGTGGCGATCAGGACGTAGAACACCACCGTCCAGAACATGACGCGGGGGAATTGCACGCCGAAGATGGTGAGGCTGCCCGACAGGTTCCACAGGATCGCGGCGAAGGAGATGACCGACGCCACGGCGTTGACGGCCCCGAACAGCAGCGTACTTCCGGTGCCGTTGGACGGGATGTTGGGCGTGCCGCCGGCGTTGGCGGTGAAGATGTCGATGTCCTGCTGAATACGCTGGTCGGGGTTGTCAATCGTGTTGTCGATGAACAGGTCTCGGTAGTAGGCGCGGCCGCCGAGCCAATCGTCGGTCAGGTGGGCGGTCAGCCAGATGCGCCACGCGATGATGAACCGCTGCGTCAGGTAGATGTCGGCCATGAACCGCATGACGTACAGGGTCGCCAAGAGCACGAAGATGGCGATCGACACCCAGAAGCCGTGAATGCCAGAGTTTCTGACCTGCTCGTTGTCCGCGGCCGTCCCCTGAAACGCCTTCTGGACGGCGGTGAACAGGTCGTTGCCCTGGTAGCTGAGCAGCACGGTCAGGCGCACCGACATCAGGACCGACAGCAACAAGACGCCGAGCATGGCCCACACCTTGACGCTGGGTCGGCCGACGAAGTACCCGCCGGTGATCCGCCAGAACTGGCGGCCCCACGGGGTGAAGTAGCGGAGCGCGAACAGCACGACGACGAGGCTGATGGCGCCGATCGCCCACGCTATGGCGAGCCACCGCAACGAGTCCACGAGTGCCGCCGACCAGTCGATGGACGGCGTGAACGGCTTGGGGCCCAAGGTCGACCTCTCCTTCGAATACTGGTAGCCAAAGGCTGGTGGCCGGAGTAGTCCGCATCAGTAATCCTCCGGCGAAGGTACCGGAAGCGGTGGATAGGCTGCGCAGATGAGCACCGACGCCGCCCCCACCCAGACCGTGCACGCCGGCCGACTGGTCGCGCGCCGGCTCAAGGCCAGCGGTCTGGACACCGTCTTCACGCTGTCCGGGGGCCACCTGTTCTCTATCTACGACGGCTGCCGCGACGAGGGTATCCGGCTCATCGACACCCGCCACGAGCAGACCGCGGCCTTCGCCGCCGAGGGCTGGTCGAAGGTGACCCGGGTGCCCGGGGTGGCCGCGTTGACCGCGGGCCCCGGCGTCACCAACGGCATGAGCGCCATGGCCGCCGCACAGCAAAACCAGTCACCCCTGGTGGTACTGGGCGGTCGCGCGCCCGCGGGGCGCTGGGGCATGGGCTCGCTGCAGGAGATCGACCACGTGCCGTTCGTGGCGCCGCTGACCCGGTTCGCGGCCACCGCGCAATCGGCGGACGCTGCCGGCCGGCTGGTCGACGACGCGCTGCGGGCGGCCGTCGGCGCGCCCTCGGGCGTCGGGTTCGTCGATTTCCCCATGGACCACGTCTTTTCGGCGTCCGACGACGACGGTCGGCCCGGAGCCCTGGCCGACCTGCCGCCCGGGCCGGTGCCCGACGGCGAAGCGCTGAGCCGGGCCGCGGCCCTGCTGTCCGCCGCCCGCCGACCCGTCATCATGGCGGGCACCAACGTCTGGTGGGGCCACGGTGAGGCGGCGCTGCTGCGCCTGGCCGAGGAACGGCAGATCCCGGTGCTGATGAACGGCATGGCCCGGGGCGCGGTGCCGGCCGACCATCCGCTGGCGTTCTCGCGGGTGCGCGGGAAAGCGTTGGGAGAGGCCGACGTTACGCTCATCGTCGGCGTGCCGATGGATTTCCGCCTCGGATTCGGGGCGGTGTTCGGGTCGCAGACCAAGCTGATCGTTGCCGACCGGGCCGAACCCGAACGCAAGCATCCCCGGCCCGTCGAGGCCGAGCTGTACGGGGACCTGTTGTCGATCTTCGCGGGGCTGGCCCCGGGGCGGGGGTCCGACCACCGGGACTGGATCGACGAGCTGCGCGAGGCGGAGACCGCGGCACGCGGACGCGAGCAGGCGGAGCTGGGCGACGACCGGGCGCCGCTGCACCCGATGCGCGTCTACGCCGAGCTGGCCCCGATGCTCGACCGGAACGCCATCGTCGTCATCGACGCCGGCGACTTCGGCTCCTACGCCGGCCGCATGATCGACAGCTTCCAGCCGGGCTGCTGGCTGGACAGCGGGCCCTTCGGCTGCCTGGGCTCGGGCCCCGGCTACGCGCTGGCCGCCAAGCTGGCCCGGCCCGACCGGCAGGTGGTGTTGCTGCAAGGCGACGGCGCGTTCGGGTTCAGCGGCATGGAGTGGGACACCCTGGTGCGGCACAACGTGCCGGTCGTCTCGGTGATCGGCAACAACGGCATCTGGGGCCTGGAGAAGCACCCCATGGAAGCCCTCTACGGCTACTCGGTGGTGGCCGAGCTGCGCCCGCAGACCCGCTACGACGAGGTGGTTCGCGCGCTCGGCGGCCACGGCGAGCTGGTCGCGGCGCCGGGCGAGCTGCGACCCGCGCTGGAACGGGCGTTCGCCAGCGGCCTGCCGGCGGTGGTCAACGTGCTCACCGATCCGGCGGTCGCCTACCCGCGCCGATCCAACCTGGCCTGACGCGCGGCGCGACGAGCGGCCGGCTCGCCGGTCGACGGTGCCGCACCGCGTACCGTTGACCTGTGCCAAAGACGACCCGCGCCCAACCCGGCCGCCTGAGCAGCCGATTCTGGAAACTGCTCGGCGCCAGCACCGAGAAGAACCGCAACCGCTCGCTGTCCCAGGTCACCGACGCCTCGGATTACGACAAGGAGGCGGCCGACCTCAACGACGAGCAGCTGCGCAAGGCCGCCGGGCTGCTCAACCTCGACGAGCTGGCGGAGTCCGAGGACATCCCGCAGTTCCTCGCCATTGCGCGGGAGGCCGCGGAGCGGGCCACCGGGTTGCGCCCCTTCGACGTGCAGCTGCTGGGGGCGCTGCGGATGCTGGCCGGCGACGTGATCGAGATGGCGACGGGTGAGGGCAAAACCCTGGCCGGGGCCATCGCCGCCGCGGGCTACGCCCTGGCCGGGCGGCACGTGCACGTCGTCACCATCAACGACTACCTGGCCCGCCGCGACGCGGAGTGGATGGCCCCGCTGATCGAGGCCATGGGGCTGACGGTCGGCTGGATCACCGCCGAATCCACGGGGGCGGAACGCAAGACCGCGTACGGCTGCGACGTTACCTACGCCTCGGTCAACGAGATCGGCTTCGACGTCCTGCGCGACCAGCTGGTGACCGACGTCGACGACCTGGTCTCGCCCAACCCCGACGTGGCCCTCATCGACGAGGCCGATTCCGTGCTGGTCGACGAGGCGCTGGTGCCGCTGGTACTGGCCGGCACCAGCCACCGGGAGACGCCGCGGCTGGAGGTCATCAAGCTGGTCGGCGAGCTGGTCAGCGACCCCGAAGCCGACAAGTACTTCGCCACTGACGCCGACAGCCGCAACGTGCACCTGACCGACGCCGGCGCGCGTCGGCTCGAAAAGGCGCTCGGCGGCATCGACCTGTACTCCGAGGAGCACGTGGTCACCACGCTGACCGAGGTCAACGTCGCCCTGCACGCGCACGTGCTGCTGCAGCGCGACGTCCACTACATCGTCCGCGGCGGCGCGGTGCACCTGATCAACGCCTCCCGCGGGCGCATCGCGCAGTTGCAGCGCTGGCCCGACGGCCTGCAGGCGGCGGTCGAGGCCAAGGAAGGCATCGAGACCACCGAGACGGGCGAGGTGCTGGACACCATCACCGTGCAGGCGCTCATCAACCGGTACAAGACGGTGTGCGGCATGACCGGCACCGCGCTGGCCGCCGGCGAGCAGCTGCGCCAGTTCTATCGGCTCGGGGTGTCGCCGATCCCGCCGAATGAACCCAACATTCGCGAGGACGAATCCGACCGCGTCTACATCACGGCCGCCGCCAAGAACGACGCGATCGTCGCGCACATCGCCGAGGTGCACGAGACCGGACAGCCGGTGTTGGTGGGCACCCGGGACGTGGCCGAGTCCGAGGACCTGCACGAACGGCTGCTGCGCCGCGACGTGCCCGCGGTGGTGCTCAACGCGAAGAACGACGCCGAGGAGGCGCAGGTCATCGCGGAGGCCGGCAAGTTCGGCGTGGTCACGGTCTCCACGCAGATGGCCGGGCGCGGCACCGACATCCGGCTGGGCGGCTCGGACGAGGCGGATCACGAGCGGGTCGCCGAGCTGGGCGGGTTGCACGTGGTGGGGACCGGGCGGCACCACACCGAGCGGCTGGACAACCAGCTGCGCGGTCGCGCCGGGCGCCAGGGCGACCCCGGCTCGTCGGTGTTCTTCTCCAGCTGGGAGGACGAGGTCGTCAGCGCCAACCTGGACCACAACAAGCTGCCGATGGAGACCGACGAGGACGGGCGGATTCTCAGTGCCAAGGCCGCCGGGCTGCTCGACCACGCGCAGCGCGTCGCCGAGGGCCGGATGCTGGACGTGCACGCCAACACCTGGCGCTACAACCAGCTGATCGCCCAGCAGCGCGCCATCATCGTCGATCGGCGCAACACGTTGCTGCGCACGCCCACCGCCCGCGAAGAGCTGGCCGAGCTGGCGCCCAAGCGCTACAAGGAGCTGGCGGAAGACGTCTCCGAGGACCGGCTGGAAACGATCTGCCGGCTGATCATGCTCTACCACCTCGACCGTGGCTGGGCCGACCACCTGGCCTACCTGGCCGACATCCGCGAGAGCATCCACCTGCGGGCGCTGGGCCGCCAGAACCCGCTGGACGAGTTTCACCGGCTGGCGGTCGACGCCTTCGCGTCGCTGGCCGCCGACGCCATCGAGGCCGCCCAGCAGACCTTCGAAACGGCGAACGTCCTGGAAGACGAGCCCGGGCTGGACCTGTCCAAGCTGGCGCGGCCGACCTCGACGTGGACCTACATGGTCAACGACAACCCGCTGTCCGACGACACGCTGTCCACGCTGAGCCTGCCCGGGGTGTTCCGCTAGGGGGCCGACGTCACCCGGCGTCGGATCGAGTGCCCGATTGCCCGCCTCCTCGGCGGTCCGCGCTGCGGACCGCGTCGTCGCCGGGCTAGTGTCTCGGCTCATGGAGCCGGTGCTTCCGCCCAACCGGGTGCTGACGGTCCCCAACGCGTTGAGCGTCATCCGCTTGGTGCTCATCCCGGTGTTCGCCTACGCGCTGCTGGTCGCGCACGCCCACGGCTGGGCCGTGGCGATCCTGATGTTCAGCGGCGCCTCGGACTGGGCCGACGGCAAGATCGCTCGCCTGCTCGACCAGTCCTCGCGGCTGGGCATCCTGCTGGACCCGGCGGTCGACCGCCTCTACATGGTGGCCGTACCCGTCATCCTCGCTTGGGCGGGGATCGTGCCCTGGTGGTTCGTCATCGTCCTGCTGGCCCGCGACGGGCTGCTGGCCGCGACGCTGCCGGTGCTGTGGGGTCGCGGGCTGTCGGCGTTGCCGGTCACCTACATCGGTAAGGGCGCGACGTTCGCGCTGATGTCGGGGTTCCCGCTGGTGCTGCTCGGCACCTGGGACGCGCTGTGGAGCCGGGTGGTCGGCGCCTGCGGCTGGGCGTTCCTCGTCTGGGGCATGTACGCCTACCTGTGGGCGTTCGCCCAGTACGTGTTCCAGATGGTCCTGGTGGTGCGCCGCCTGCCCAAGGTGGACCGCGCCGCCCGCCGCCAGGCCATGTCGGAAGCGGTCGAGAATGGCTGACACCGACCGACTGCTCGGCGGTTACGACCCTAACGCGGGACGAAGCGCGCACCTCGCGGCGCGACCGCAGCTCATTCCCGTGCCCTCGCTGCTGCGCGCCCTGCTTTCCGAGCACCTCGATCCCGGTTACGCCGCGGCCGCCGCCAGGCGCGCCGACGCGCCGGCGCCCCGCGGTGCGCGCGGCCGCCTCGGCGCCTGGGGCTGGCAGGCGTTGGCGGCGGTGCTGATCGCCGCCGTGTTCGCCGCGGCGGTCGCGCAGGCCCGGTCGGTGGCGCCCGGTGTGCGCAGCGCCCAGCAGCTGCTGCTGGGCAACGTGCGGTCCAGCGAGGACACCGCGGCCAAACTGGCGCAGCGACGCGGCGAGTTGACCAGCCGGGTCGACGACGTGCAGCGGCACGCGCTGGCCGACAACGCCGAGGGGCAACGGCTGCTGGCCCGCCTCGACGCGCTG
>NZ_LZKC01000262.1:0-1045 GCF_001672685.1 Mycobacterium sp. E2462 | reverse complement strand
GAGGCGGGCACTTCGCCCATGCCCTACTTTTCTGAGACCCGTGAGAAAGCGGCCCGTCACCCGTGCGCGGCGGGCGCGGTCACGACGCTCAGATGCCACCTGTCCAGCCACGGCCGCACCAGCTCGGCGACGGAGAACTTCGCGGGCGCGGCGCAGCCGATCCGCGGGGTGTCGGGGTCGCCGCCGCGGATCAGGATGCCGACGGCGCTGGCGGTGCCGTCGGCCTGGTTGACGTAGACGGGACCGCCCGAATCGCCGCACTGCCCGGTCGCGAGGAACACCACCTTGCTGCCGGTGAGCTGGACGATCTTCCCGCAGGCGTCGGCGCCGGAGCTCATGCCGAACTTGCACAGCTGCTGGCCGAGGTGCAGGCCGCTGGCCACCCCGGAGACGGGCAACGACGCGGCGACGGCCGAGGTTTGGGGCACGTTGTCACCGTCGAGTGTCACCAAGCCGATGTCGTGTTGTTCGTCGTGCACGCCCTCGCTCACGGTGCGGCTGAACGTGCCCAGCGTCGCGTAGGGAAGGACGCCGTCCAGGTTCATCGTCACCCGGCTCATCTCCCCGGGGCGGTTGCAGTGGCCGGCGGTGAGGATGCCGGCCTGACCGGTGCTGGTGCGCACCAAAAAGCCCGCGGTGCAGCCCATCCCGCCCGACCCGTCGGCGAAGTCGACGTAGATGCCGGCCCCGGGCCCGACGGCGCTGGCCGCCGGCAGGTCGATCGGCGCGAGGACGGGCGCCGGAGTGATCTCCTGCGCCTGGTTGACGGAGTCGGGCAGCAGGCAGAAGGTCGCCACCAGCGCGACCGCGCTGCACACCGCCGCGACCTTCAGCAGCGAGTTGTGCATCCGGGAGCGCGCCCGCGGCTCGGGCGACGCGCTGGTGGCCGCCGACGCGCCCCGTTGCAGCCCGCGGTAGCGCTTTCTGCGCTTGGGCAGCAACGGCAACAGGGCGGCCACCACGAGCGCGATGGCGCTGAGGGGGAAGGCGATGGTACCGGTCGGCGAGTACCGCAACCCCCAACTTGCCAGCTCGAGCACGCCGT
>NZ_LZKC01000261.1:0-4144 GCF_001672685.1 Mycobacterium sp. E2462 | reverse complement strand
ACCCTCCGGTCCGAGCGATATGACCGGAACACATCCTTTCGACGAGGCCGTTCACCTCGATGCGATCGACGCGCAGCGCTGGCGCGGCCGGACCCACCACGAGTGGGCCAACATGGTCGGGCCGTTTGGTGGCATCACGACCGCCGTGCTGCTGCGCGCGATCGACGGGCATCCCGACCGCCTCGGCGAACCCTTGGCGCTGACGGTCAATTTCGTCGCTCCCGTTGCCGACGGTGACTTCGACATCGCGGCGCGCGCGGTACGGACCAATCGCACCAACCAGCATTGGATCGCCGAACTCAGCCAGGACGGCGTCGCGAAGACCACGGCGACGTCGGTGTTCGCGACTGCGCGGGAAAGCTGGGCCGACACCGAGGCCCAGCCGCCTTCGGTGCCGGCCCCCGAGGAGCTCACCCGCCTCGACCCCGGCGTCGTGAAGTGGACCCGCCTGTACGACATGCGGTTCGTCGAAGGGGCGATGCCCGTCGAGGACGGGCAACCGAACCCCAGTTCGACGACCACGCTGTGGGTCCGCGACGCCGCGCGCCGCCCACTGGACTACCTGGCACTGGCCGCCCTGGCCGACATCTTCTACCCGCGAGTCTTCCTGCGTCGCGGCGGCTTCGTGCCGTCCGGAACCATCTCGTTGACGTCGTACTTCCACGCCGATCAGCGCCAGCTTGACTCCGTGGGCGACGACTACATCCTGGCCACCGCCCACGCCAACCGCTTCACCGGCGGCTACTTCGACCAGAGCGCACAGCTGTGGAGTCGCGACGGCGCGCTGCTGGTAAGCACCCACCAAATCGTCTACTTCAAGGGTTGACACCGCGATGACGGAACGCCCACTCGAACCCGGCATCATTGACGACGCCGCCTCGCTGCGGGCGATCGAAGCCATCAAGCAACTCAAGGGACGGTACTGCCGGTACCTCGACACCAAGGACTGGCCTGCGTGGCGCGCACTGTTCACCGATGACTTCGTCAGTGACACCTCCGCGGCCGGCGGCGTGGTGATCACCGGCGCCGACGACTTCGTCGCCTTTCTCCGCAAGACCCTGGGGCGGCCGACACAGGTGACCGCCCACCAGGTGCACGCCCCGGAGATCGAGTTGACCTCCGCGACGACCGCGCGCGGCGTCTGGGCGCTGCAAGACGTCGTCCGGTTCGCACCCGGCGTGAGTCTCGTCGGCTACGGCCACTACCACGAGACCTACGAGAACATCGAGGGCCAGTGGCTGATCAAATCTTCGACGCTGACGCGACTGCGCGAAGACATCGCAACGCCGCTGTTCTCCGTCTACCTCTCGCCGCGCATCCGCCGGATCGCGGGCCGCCTCTCCGGTCGGCTGACCCGACAGTAAGGATCGCATGACCGTCGACACCATCCTGGTCACCGGCGCCTTCGGGCAGGTTGGAAAGCGTTGCGTGCAGCTGCTTTTGGAGCGCGGTCGGACTGTTGTCGCGCTGGACCTGCGCACCGACAACACCGTCGCGGTCGAAAAATCGTTGTCCGCCGGCGACGGCACGCTGATCGCGGCCTACACGGACCTGCTGGACGCCGCGGCCGTGCGTGAACTGATCGGCGCCCATCGACCGCAGGCCATCGTCCACCTTGCCGCCGTCGTCTCCCCGCCGTCGTACCGCAATCCCAAGCTGGCGCGCCGGGTCAACGTCGGCGGCACCGAGAACCTGTTGGCGGCGGCGGCGGCCCTGCCGCGCCCACCCCTGTTTCTCCTGGCATCCAGCGCGGCGGTCTACGGGAGCCGCAACCCCTACACGCACCCCGAGCGCATCACTCCCGACACTCCGGTCAACCCCATCGATCAATACGGACAGGACAAGGTGCTGGCCGAGGCGGCGATTCGCGCCAGCGGGCTGCCCTACGCGTTTTACCGCCTCGCCGGCATCATCTCGCCGGACACCCAGGCCGAGATCAACGGCGATCACCTGATCCTGATGCGCTCGATGCCGAGCGACAACCGCATCCACGCCGTGGACGCCCGCGATGTGGCGCTGGCCTTCGCCAACGGGGTCGACCGAGAGGCCACGATCGCCGGCAAGGCCCTGCTTGTTGGCGGCAACGAAACGTACGTGCTGCTGCAGCACCAACTGCAGGACAGCATCATGGCGGCGGTGGGTCTCGGTGGGCTTGGCCCGTCGGCCGGCCTGCCCGGGGACCCCACGGACGAGCGCGGCTGGAGCTTCACCGGTTGGTATGACACCACCGAGGCGCAGGTATTGCTCGACTTCCAGGAACATGACTGGTCCGAGACCGTTGCCTGGCTCGCCGAATCGCAAGGCCTGCGGCGCCAACTGTTGCGCGTCGTGGGGCCGGTGCTGCGCCCTGCCCTGCGAGTGGGCCTGCGGATACAGCGCCAGGTCGAACACCGGGGCCGGTATGCCGACCCCTGGGCCTTCATCGAAAAGACCTACGGGTCAGCGGCTTTGGCCAGCGCAGACCAGAACCCCTAGCGGTCGATCCACGCCATCTGCGACTCGGAGTGGTGAGCTCCCAGCGGCGGGGTCAGCGCGTCGAGCCTGGCCAGCTGCTCCGAGCTCAGTTCCACCGTGTCGGCACCGACGTTTTCCTCCAGGCGCGCAACGCGTTTGGTTCCCGGGATCGGCACGATGTCCGGGCCCTTCGCCAGCACCCAGGCGAGTGCCACCTGCGCGGGCGTCGCCCCCACCTCGTCGGCGATCTCCCGCACCTGCGCCGCACTGCGCACGTTGTGCTCGAAGTTCTCGTCGGAGAACCGAGGGCTCGTCTTGCGGAAATCCGTGTCGGGCAGTTCGTCACGCGAACGGATAGCGCCCGTCAGCAAGCCACGGCCCAGCGGCGAATAGGCCACAAAGCCGATGCCCAATTCGCGCAACGCCGGCAGGATCTCGTCCTCTTGCTCGCGCGTCCACAACGAGTACTCCGATTGGACGGCCGTGACGGGGTGCACCGCGTGCGCCCGCCGAATTGTGTTGACGCCCACCTCGGACAGCCCGATGTGCCCGATCTTGCCTGCGGCGACGAGCTCGGCCAGGGCGCCGACGGTGTCCTCGATGGGTGTCTGACGGTCGAGCCGATGCTGGTAGTAGAGGTCGATGTGGTCGGTCTGCAGCCGCCGCAGCGATCCGTCGACGGCGACGCGGATGCTGTCCGGACTGCTGTCCAGGCCGTCGCGGCCGGTATGCGAGATCATCCCGAATTTGGTTGCCAGAACCACCTGTTCGCGCCGGCCTTGCAGGGCGCGCGCGAGAAGTTCTTCATTGACGAACGGCCCGTAAACCTCGGCCGTGTCGATCAGCGTGACGCCCAGTTCGAT
Organism: Mycobacterium sp. E2462; assembly: GCF_001672685.1. Lineage (NCBI taxonomy): Bacteria > Bacillati > Actinomycetota > Actinomycetes > Mycobacteriales > Mycobacteriaceae > Mycobacterium > Mycobacterium sp. E2462. The sequence continues at coordinate 827 of NZ_LZKC01000261.1, read as the reverse complement.
CGCGCGGTGCACGGTCCGGATCGACTCGGCGTCGTCGAAGCCACCCATGGCGTAGGCCGCGGACATCCCCATCGCGCCGAGGCCGAGACGCCCGACCTGCAGGTCACCGAGGTGGGCTTGCTTCATGACGCGTCTCCTAAGGGCTTGGGCGATGCCGATCGGGGTACCGTGGCGCTGTGTCTGGCGTCGAGCTTTCCCGGAACTGATGGACCGCGCAACCAGCCCGCGCCCGCAGCGCGACCTGGCGGTCGACTACTACCGCGTGTCGGGCGTGGTGCTGATCGTGTTGGGGCACTGGTTGGCCGGGTCGGTGACCTACCACGACGGTCGATTCGGCCGGCAGAACCCGTTGGTCGACATGCCCTGGACGCAGTGGCTGACCTGGCCCTTCCAAGCCGTTCCCACGTTCTTCCTGGTGGCCGGCTACGCCGGCGCGGTGTCGTGGACGCATCGTCGCGAGACCGACGGGGTGTCAAGCCGGGCGTGGCTGCAGCATCGACTGGCCCGAGTCCTCGGCCCGACCGCGGTATATGTGGGGCTGGTCTCGGTGCTCGTCATCGTGGCGGGCGCCCTCGGGGTCGCGGGCGCGGTGCTGGAGTACGCGGGCTGGGCGGTGGCGATGCACCTGTGGTTCTTGGCCGTGTATCTGGTGGTCGTGTCCCTGACCCCCATTGCCGTTGCCGCGCAACGCCGCTGGGGGCTGCTGGCGCCGTCCGCCCTGGCGGTGGCCGTCGCCGTGGTCGACGCGGTCCGGCTGGGTGGTGTTCGGGGCGCTCAAACAGATCATCGGCTTGTTCCTCGCCGTCTACCTGATCTCCCATGTCGCG
>NZ_LZKC01000260.1:0-38617 GCF_001672685.1 Mycobacterium sp. E2462 | reverse complement strand
GTTACGGCCCGCCCCCGGGCTACGGCCCGCCGTGGTCGGCGCCGCTGGCCAAGCCCGGAATCATCCCGCTGCGGCCGCTGACCCTCGGCGAAATCTTCAACGGCGCGGTCGGCTACGTCCGCGCCAACCCCAGGGCCACCCTGGGGTTGACGGTCGTCGTCGTGGTGGCCATGCAGATCATCAGCAAGACCGCCTTCTACGGTCCCCTGGCGGCCTACGGCCGGTTCTCGGACACCAGCTCGCAACGGCTGAGCTCCGCGGTGATCGGCGCCTCGCTGGCCTCGGTGGGCGCCGGCGTCCTGGTGACCGCCCTGGGCGGCATGCTGCTGTCGGGCATGCTGACCGTGATCGTCGGCCGCGCGGTGTTCGGCGCGCCGATCACCATCGGCGAGACCTGGACGATGATCAAGGGTCGGCTGCTGCCGCTGCTGGGGCTGGCGCTGCTGGAAATGGTTGCGGTGGCGTCGCTCGGTGGCCTGGCGGCCGTGATCGTCGCGGTGCTGGCGGCGATCGGCAGCGCCGCGGTGGCGGTGGTCGTGGGAATCCCGCTGTTCCTCGCCGTGGTCGCGCTGCTGGTGTACCTGTGGACGATCGTCCTGTTCGCGCCCGTCCTCATCGTGCTCGAACGGCTGCCCGTGCTCGACGCGCTGACCCGGTCGTTTCGGCTGGTGCGCGGCGGCTTCTGGCGGGTGCTGGGGATCCGCGCGCTGACCTTCCTGGTGGCGGCGGTCGTGGCCAACGCCGTCGCCGCGCCGTTCAGCATCGCCGGTCAGGTCCTGCTGGCCGGGACGCCCACCACCGGCATGTTCCTGCTCAGCACCGTGATCGTCTCCGTGGGGGCGTCCATCGGGGAGATCCTCACCGCGCCGTTCAACGCGGGCGTGGTGGTGCTGCTCTACGCCGACCGCCGCATGCGTGCCGAGGCGTTCGACCTGGTGCTGCAGACCGGCGCCACGGGCGGGCCCGCCGCGGTCGCCTCCACCGACAACCTCTGGTTGACGCGGCCCGCGTAGCGGCCGAGCGAGGACTGACTGACCCGTGCCCTCCATCGACATCGACCGCGATGCCGCGCAGCAGGCCGCCCAGGCCGAACTCGACAAGCCGATCTACTCCAAAGGCTCGGCGACCGAGCAACTCGCCGAATGGCTCAACGAGACGATCTATCGGTTGCTGCAGGCGACGTCGCACCTGCCCGGCGGCTGGCTCACCACGACCGTGCTCGTCATCGCGCTGGGCATCGCGGTGATCGTCGCCGTCCACCTGGCGCGCCGCACCCTGCGCGTGCACCGGCGCGGCGATCACCTGCTGTTCGAGGCCGCGCAGTTGACCGCCGCGCAGCATCGCGCGACCGCGGAAGCCTATGCCGCGCAGGGTGACTGGGTCGCGGCGATTCGCCATCGGCTGCGTGCGGTGGCGCGCGAGCTCGAGGAGACCGGCGTCGTCAATCCCGCGCCCGGGCGCACCGCCAACGAGCTCGCCGCCGACGCGGGCGCGGCGCTGCCCCACCTGTTGAGTGAGATGTCGCAAGCCGCCACGGTGTTCAACGACGTCACCTACGGTGAACGGCCGGGAACCCAGGCCGGCTACCGAATGATCGCCGACCTCGACGACCACCTGAGGTCGCGCGTGCGCGGCCCGGCACCGGCGGGCGCCGGCGGCGCGGCCACCGAATCCTGGGCCCCGGTGCGCTGATGACGACCGCCGCCCGCCCCCGCAGCGCACCCCCGGCGCGGCGCCGCCGGACTTGGCAGTGGGTGATCGTCACCCTGACGGTGCTCGCCGTGATCGCCGGTATCGAGGCCTACCTGACCGCCCCGCGGCCCGGCGCGCCGATGGACCCCGAATCGACCGGCCCGGACGGCGCCCACGCGCTGGTCACGCTGTTGCGCGAGGCCGGGGTCGACGTCGTGGTCGCCGACGGCATCGCCGACGTGGAAGGCGCGGCGCGCCCGGACGCGCTGATCTTGGTGGCGCAGACCCAGTACCTGACCGACCCGTTGCTGGACCGCCTCACCAGGGCGAAGGGCGACCTGCTGCTGGTCGAGCCGACCGCCCGCACCCGGGAGGCGTTGCTGCCGGGTGTGCGCGTGTCGCCCGCCAGCGACTTCGACACCGATCCGGATTGCCCGCTGCGCGAGGCGGTGCGGGCCGGTTCGGTGCGGTTCGGCGCCGCCGAAAGCTACCGGATGCCCGACGCCCGGCGGGTCACCTCCTGTTACGGCGGGGTGCTGATCCGGTTCCGCGACGACGGGCGGGTCGTGACGGCGGTCGGCAGCGCCGACTTCATGGCCAACGCGGAGCTTGCCCACGCGGGCAACGCCGCGCTGGCCATGAACCTGGCGGGTGACCGGCCTCGGCTCATCTGGTACGCGCCCCACCACACCGAGGGCGAATCACCAACTCCCAGTTCACTTTTCGACCTTGTCCCGGCGAACGTGATCTGGGTCGTCTGGCAGCTGTGGCTGGTGGTGCTGCTCGTCGCGCTGTGGAAGGCGCGCCGCCCCGGCCCGCTGGTCGCCGAGGACCTGCCGGTGGTGGTGCGCGCGTCGGAGACCGTCGAGGGCCGCGGCCGGCTGTACCGGTCGCGCCGGGCGCGCGACCGCGCCGCCGCCGCGCTGCGCACCGCCGCGCTGCAACGGCTGCTGCCGCGCCTCGGCCTGGGTGCGGGGGCGCCCGCCGCGGCGGTGGTGGCCACCGTCGCCCGGCGTAGCGGGGCCGACGCCGGGTTCGTTTCCTATCATCTGTTCGGCCCGCCTCCGGCCACCGACGCCGACCTGTTACAACTCGCCCGCGCGCTCGACGACATCGAAAGGCAGGTCGCACACCCGTGACACAACCGTCTTCCACCACCGACAGTCCCACCGCCGATGCGGCACGCGAGGCGCTGCTGGCGCTGCGCGGCGAGCTCGCCAAGGCCGTCGTCGGGCAGGAGGGGGTGGTCAGCGGCCTGGTGATCGCGCTGCTGTGCCGGGGCCACGTGCTCCTCGAGGGCGTCCCCGGGGTCGCCAAGACGCTGCTGGTGCGGGCACTGGCGGCCGCGCTGCGCCTGGACTTCAAGCGAGTGCAGTTCACGCCCGACCTGATGCCCGGCGACGTCACCGGCTCCCTGGTCTACGACGCGCGGACCGCGGAGTTCGCCTTCCGCCCCGGCCCGGTGTTCACCAACCTTTTGCTCGCCGACGAGATCAACCGCACCCCGCCCAAGACCCAGGCCGCGCTGCTCGAGGCGATGGAGGAGCGTCAGGTCAGCGTGGACGGCGAACCGCGGGCGCTGCCCGACCCATTCATCGTGGCGGCCACCCAGAACCCGATCGAGTACGAGGGCACCTACCAGCTGCCCGAGGCGCAACTGGACCGGTTCCTGCTCAAGCTCAATGTCGCCCTCCCGCCGCGGGATTCGGAGATCGCCATCCTGGGACGGCACGCGCAGGGCTTCGATCCGCGCGACCTGTCCGCGATCCAGCCGGTCGCCGGCCCGGCCGAACTGGCCGCCGGCCGCGACGCGGTGCGGCACGTGCTGGTCGCCGACGAGGTGCTGGGCTACATCGTCGACATCGTCGGCGCCACCCGGTCGTCGCCGGCCCTGCAGCTGGGCGTCTCCCCGCGCGGCGCGACCTCCCTGCTGGCGACGGCCCGATCCTGGGGCTGGCTGTCGGGCCGCAACTACGTCACCCCCGACGACGTCAAAGCCATGGCCCGCTCGACCCTGCGCCACCGGGTGCTGGTGCGCCCGGAGGCCGAGCTCGAGGGCGCCACCCCCGACGGGGTGCTCGACGGGATCCTGGCCTCGGTCCCGGTCCCCCGCTAGTGGTCATCACCGGACGCACCGGCCTGGTCGCGTTGATCTGTGTCGCGCCCATCGCGTTGTCACCATACCCCGCAACAACTTTCGCGGTTCTCGCACTGGCGCTGAGCATCGCGGTGGCCGCCGACGTCGCCCTGGCGGCAAGCCCTCGCGGGCTGCGTTACACCCGGTCGCCGGACCGCTCCGCCCGGCTCGGGCAAGACGCGGATTCGCAGCTGTTGATCCACAACGGCGGGCGGCGGCGCTTGCGCGGGCAGATCCGCGATGCCTGGCCGCCCAGCGCCCGCGCGGACCCGCGCAACCACCTCGTCACCATCCCGGCCGGACAGCACCGGCACGTCCGGACGGCCTTGCACCCGGTGCGCCGCGGCGACCTGCGCGCCCGCACCGTCACGGCCCGCTCGATCGGCCCGCTCGGGCTCGCCGGGCGCCAGGGCTCGCAGCCGGTGCCGGGCCGGCTGCGGGTGCTGCCGCCGTTCCTGTCCCGCAAGCACCTGCCGTCGCGGCTGGCCAAACTGCGCGAGATCGACGGGTTGCTGCCCACGCTGACCCGGGGCCAGGGCACCGAATTCGACTCGTTGCGCGAATACGTGGTGGGCGACGACGTGCGCTCGATCGATTGGCGGGCCACCGCGCGGCGCGCGGACGTGGTGGTGCGCACCTGGCGACCCGAACGCGACCGCCGGGTGGTGATCGTGCTCGACACCGGGCGCACCGCCGCCGGGCGGGTGGGCCTCGACCCCGTCGCGCCCGGCCGCGGGGCCGACCCCGCGGGCTGGCCGCGCCTGGACTGGTCCATGGACGCCGCGCTGCTGCTGGCGGCGCTGGCCTCGCGGGCCGGCGACCACGTCGACTTCCTGGCCCACGATCGGGTCGGCAGGGCCGGCGTGTTCGGGGCTTCGCGTACCGAGCTGCTGGCCCAGCTGGTCGAGGCGATGGCCCCGCTGCAGCCCGCACTCATCGAATCGGATTGGCGGGCACTGGTTTCCGCCGTCGCCATGCGCGCCCGGCGCCGCTCTTTGGTGGTGTTGCTGACCGATCTCAACCCGGCGGCCCTCGACGAGGGCCTGTTTCCGGTGCTGCCGCAACTGTCGGCCAGACATCACCTGCTGGTGGCCGCGGTGTCCGATCCGCGCGTCGACGAGATGGCGGCGGGGCGCTCCGACGCGGCGGCGGTGTACGACGCGGCGGCCGCCGAGAAGTCGCGCAACGACCGGCGCGCGATCGCCTCCCGGCTGCGCGCCGGCGGCGTCGAGGTCGTCGACGCCCCACCCGGCGAGCTGGCGCCCGCCCTGGCCGACTGCTACCTGGCGATGAAGGCGACCGGCCGGCTGTGACCGTGCTCGCTCAGCCCGTGGGCACCACGTCGGGCGCGTCGTCGATGTCGCCGCTCTCGCCCGCCCGGACGGCGCGGCGGCCGAAATAGCCGATGTAACACAGGAATGCCGCCTCGGCGACGACGCCGATCCCGACGCGCACGACCGTGGGCAACGGCGACGGCGTCACCAGCGCCTCGATCAGCCCGGACACCAGCAGCACGCCCACCAGGCCGACGGCGACGGCGACGACGGCGCGGCCCTGCTCGGCGAGCACCTGACCACGCGGCCGGTCACCCGGCGCGATCACCGACCACCCGAGCCGCATTCCGACTGCGCCCGAGAGGAATACGGCCGTCAGCTCCAGCAGCCCGTGCGGGGCGAGCAGGCCCAGCAGCAGGCCGCCCTTGCCGGCGGGAAACATCAACCCGGCGATCAGCCCGAGGTTGGCGGCGTTCTGGAACAGGATGAACGGGATCGGCACGCCGAGCAGTATCGACAACGCGATGCACTGCGCGGACACCCAGGAATTGTTCACCCAGATCTGCAGCGCGAAGGCCGCCGCCGGATGCTCGCTGTAGTACGACTCCACGTCGTGGTTGATCAAATGCTGCACGTCGCTTGACGTTCCGACAGCGGCTTGCGCCTCAGGGTTGCCGGCCAGCCAGGTGGCGATCAGGACGACCACCGCGAAGAACGCCGCCGCCGTCCCGAGCCACCACCGCCAGCTGCGGTAGGCGACGACGGGGAAGGACACCGTCCAGAAGCGGGTGAACGTCGAGCTCAGCGGCGCGTGGGCGCCCGTCACCACCGAGCGGGCGCGCGCGACGAGGCTGGACAACCGGCCGACCAGGACCGAATCCGACGACGCCGAACGCAGCATCGACAGGTGGGTGGCGACCCGCTGATACAACTCGACGAGCTCGTCGACCTCGGCGCCGGTGAGCGACCGGCGTTTCCCGATCAGCCGGTCGAGGCGGTCCCAGGTGGCGGAGTGGGCCAGCACGAACGCATCGACATCCACCCGGGCCAGCGTAATCGCACCCGCTCGGCGGGCCGGCGCGGCCGCCCGCGCGCGCCCTACCTGTAACGTTCGGTGTCATGTCGGAGGTGGTGACCGGGGACGCCGTAGTGCTCGACGTGCAGATCGCCCAGTTGCCGGTGCGCGCGCTCAGCGCGCTGATCGACATCGCCGTGATGGCCGTCTGCTACCTGCTCGGGCTGCTGTTGTGGGCCGCCACCCTAACGCAGTTCGATTCCGCCCTGAGCAACGCCGTGCTGCTGATTTTCACGATCCTGGTCGTCATCGGGTATCCCGTCATCCTGGAGACGGCGACCCGCGGGCGCTCGGTGGGCAAGATGGCGCTGGGCCTGCGGGTGGTCTCCGACGACGGCGGCCCGGAACGGGTGCGCCAGGCCGTGTTTCGTGCGCTGGCCGCGCTGGTCGAGATCTGGATGCTGTTGGGCAGCCCCGCCATCGTCGCCAGCATCCTGTCACCCAAGGCGCAACGCATCGGCGACATCTTCGCGGGCACCGTGGTGGTCAACGAACGCGGTCCCCGGCCGGGTCCGCCACCCACGATGCCGCCGGCGCTGGCGTGGTGGGCCGCGTCGTTGCAGCTGTCTGGCCTGTCCCCCGGCCAGGCCGAGCTGGCGCGTCAATTCCTCTCGCGCGCAACGCAACTCGATGCGCCGCTGCGCCAGCAGATGGCCTATCGCATCGCCGGTGACGTGCTGTCAAGCGTCGCCCCACCGCCACCCCCCGGCGCCCCGCCGGAGCTGGTGCTGGCCGCCGTGCTCGCCGAACGGCACCGGCGCGAACTGGCGCGCCTGCGCCAACCCCCGCCCGGGCCCGCCCCCCCGCCCTGGCCGGCCGCGCCGGCGCCCCCAGATGGGGGGCTGCCCGGCGGCCTGGCGCCGCCGCGCTGAGCTCAGCGCGCCACGCTCGCCGCCATCAGCGCCACGTCGGCGATCAGCAGCGCCCAGCCGAGCAGCGGGACGCCGACGCCGCCGCGGCGCCCGGCGGTGCCGAACGAGATCGCGATGACGACCACGGCGACCGCGAGCGCCCCGTAGAAGGCGACGCCGAAGTCGATGCCGGTGTGACCGGAGCAGCTGGCGTCGCCGCAGCCGTCCGCGCTCATCGCGGCGCCCAGGGCGAACAACATCACGATCGCGGCGGCGGGCACCGTCCCGAGCGCCAGGCACCAGTTGACCCACAACCACGCGCCGCCACCCCGACTCTCCGGGCGGCGTCCCGGCGCACCACCGTGGGCCGCGCCGGGGCTCGCGGTGAGGTGGTTGTCGCCGTTCATGCCCCTGTTCCTACCCGCGACGTGCCCGGACAAACGCCGCTCACACAGTTCAACGTTGCATCGCGATAGTTTCCGATATATCGTGATGTTTCGTAAGACAACCAGGCGCGCCTCAGCTCCTCCCCACCAGACGTAAGGACTCTGCAACCATGAGCAACCCATTCACCACCCCCGGCACTCCGTTCGCCGGCCGCCCCGGCCTCGGGTTCGGCTTCGGTTCCGGCCCCGCCTTCGGCCCCGCCCAACGGCGGGCGCTGCACGGCGCCAAGCGCCACGCCCGGCGCGAATTCTTCGACCACCTGCGTGAGCAGGCAGCCGACCACGACGGCCCACTCGGATTCGGTCCCGGGTTCGGGCCGGGCTTCGGTCCCAGCTTCGGTCCCGGCTTCGGCGCGGGGTTCGGGTTCGGCGGGCGTCGCGGCGGGGGACGTCGCGGCGGCCCCGGCCGGGGCCGTCGCGGTGACGTCCGCGCCGCCATCTTGGCGCTGCTGGCCGAGCGGCCGATGCACGGCTACGAGATGATCCAGCAGATCGCCGAGCGCAGCAACGGGCTGTGGAAGCCCAGCCCCGGCTCCGTCTACCCGACCCTGCAGCTCCTCGACGACGAGGGGCTGATCGCCGCCAGCGAGAGCGAGGGCAGCAAGAAGCTGTTCGAGCTGACCGACGAGGGCCGCGCCGCCGCCGACAAGATCGAAACCCCGCCGTGGGACGAGATCACCGAAGGGGCCGACCCCGGCCACCTGAACCTGCGGGCGGCCGTCGGCCAGCTGTTCGGGGCGGTGGCGCAGGCCGCGCACACCGCCAGCGCCGACCAGCAGCAGCGCATCGTCGACATCGTCAACAACGCGCGCCGAGAGATCTACGCCATCCTCGGCGAGGACTGACACACCTGGCACCGCGGCGGGCCCTGGATCAGGTCATCTCGACCCAGTCCAGGGTCCGCTGCACCGCCTTGCGCCAGCCCGCATACCCCGCGGCTCGCTGATCCTCGGACCAGGTCGGCGTCCACCGCTTGTCCTCTTGCCAGTTGTCCCGCAGGTCGGATGGATCGGCCCAGAACCCCACCGCCAGGCCGGCCGCGTAGGCGGCACCCAACGCGGTCGTCTCGGCCACCACCGGGCGCACCACGTCCACCCCCAACACGTCGGCCTGGATCTGCATGCACAGGTCGTTGGCGGTGACGCCACCGTCGACCTTCAAAACCTCAAGGCGCACACCGGAATCCGCGGCCGCGGCGTCCACTACGTCGCGGCTCTGGTAACAGATCGCCTCCAGCGTCGCGCGGGCGACGTGCGCGTTGGTGTTGAACCTCGACAACCCGACGATCGCGCCGCGGGCGTCCGATCGCCAATACGGCGCGAACAACCCCGAGAAGGCCGGCACGAAATAAACCCCGCCGTTGTCGTCGACCTGCCGGGCCAGCGACTCGCTTTGCGCGGCGCCGCTGATGATGCCCAACTGGTCGCGCAACCACTGCACCGCCGCACCCGTGACCGCGATCGAACCCTCAAGCGCGTAAACGGGTTTGGCGTCACCGAACTGATAACAGACGGTGGTCAGCAGCCCGTTGTCCGATCGCACGATCGTCTCGCCAGTGTTGAGCAGCAGGAAATTTCCCGTGCCGTAGGTGTTCTTGGCCTCGCCTTGCGCCAGGCAGACCTGACCCACCATCGCGGCGTGCTGGTCACCCAGCATCCCGGTGATCGGGACCTCGCCGCCCAACGGCCCCGCCGGGGCGGACGAGCCGTAGGGCCGCGGCGACGACGACGGCACGATCTTTGGCAGCATCGCACGGGGAATGGTGAAAAAGGACAGCAGCTCGTCGTCCCAGTCCAGCGTCTCGAGGTCCATCAGCATGGTCCGGCTGGCGTTGGTGACGTCGGTGGCGTGCACGCCGCCGTGCGGGCCGCCGGTGAGATTCCACAACACCCAGGTGTCCGGCGTGCCGAACAGGGCGTCACCGCGCTCGGCGGCCTGGCGCACCCCGTCGACGTTCTCCAGGATCCACTGCAGCTTGCCCCCGGAGAAATAGGTCGCCGGCGGCAGGCCGGCCTTGCGGCGGATCACCTCGCCGCGGCCGTCGCGTTGCAGGGCCGCCGCGATCCGGTCGGTGCGGGTGTCCTGCCACACGATCGCGTTGCAGTAGGGCCGCCCGGTGCGCCGGTTCCACACCAAGGTAGTCTCCCGCTGATTGGTAATACCCAGCGCCACAAGGTCTTCGGGACCGAGATTGGCCCGGTTGAGCACCGACATCAGCACCGAGGAGGTGCGTTCCCAGATCTCGACCGGGTCGTGCTCGACCCAGCCGGCGCGGGGCAGGATCTGTTCGTGCTCGAGTTGATGGCGGGCCACCTCGGCACCATCGTGATCGAAGATCATGCAGCGGGTGCTGGTCGTTCCCTGGTCGACGGCTGCTACGAACTCGGCCAACTGCTTCCCTCCACACGCCACGGCGACCGGACAGCGAAACTCTAACGGCTGTACTTGCGTTCCCGGCGGCGAACCTGTTGCATCGGCGGTGTGGGCGACGAGGTCAAGCGCGCCACGTACAGCAACGCACATCGGCGGGAATACCGGCGCAAGGTGGGGCTGTGCCTGGACGTCTTCGAGACGATGCTGGGCCGGTCGTGCTTCGACTCCGCCGAGCCGCTCACCGGCATGGAGATCGAGTGCAACCTCGTCGACGGCGACTACCAGCCGGCCATGTCGAACCGGCACGTGCTGCAGGCCATCGCGAACCCGGCCTACCAGACCGAATTGGGCGCCTACAACATCGAATTCAACGTTCCGCCGCACGCCCTGCCCGGCCACACCGGCCTGGACCTGGAGGCCGAGGTGCGGGCCAGCCTGAACGACGCCGAGGTCGCGGCCGCCGCGGAGGGTTCCCACATCGTGATGATCGGCATCCTGCCCACGCTGATGCCCGAGCACCTCGACCACGACTGGATGAGTGAGTCGACGCGCTACGCCGCGCTCAACGACTCGATCTTCAGCGCGCGGGGCGAGGACATTCCGATCAACATCTCCGGACCCGAGCCGCTGAGCTGGGAGGCGGTGTCGATAGCTCCCGAGTCCGCCTGCACCAGTGTGCAATTGCATCTGCAACTGGCCCCGGAGACCTTCGCCGCGAACTGGAACGCGGCCCAGGCGGTGGCCGGCCCGCAGCTGGCGCTGGCCGCCAATTCGCCGTTCTTCTTCGGCCACCTGCTGTGGCCGGAGACCCGCATCGAGTTGTTCGCGCAGTCCACCGACACCCGGCCCGAAGAGCTGAAGTCCCAGGGGGTGCGGCCGCGGGTGTGGTTCGGCGAGGGCTGGATCTCCTCGGTGCTCGACCTGTACCGGGAGAACATCCGCTACTTCCCGTCACTGCTGCCCGAGGTATCCGACGAGGACCCGGTCGCCGAACTGGCCGCCGGGCGCACCCCGCAGCTGTCCGAGCTGCGGCTGCACAACGGCACCGTGTACCGCTGGAACCGGCCGGTCTACGACGTGGTGGACGGGCGCCCGCACCTGCGCCTGGAGAACCGGGTGTTGCCGGCCGGCCCCACCGTCGTCGACATGCTGGCCAATTCCGCCTTCTTCTACGGCCTGCTGCGCAGCCTGTCCGAGGCCGACGAACCGCTTTGGGAGAGCTTGGATTTCGCCGTCGCCGAGGCGAACTTCCTGGCCGCGGCGCGGCACGGCATCGACGCCAAGCTGCACTGGCCCGGGCTGGGTGAGGTGACGGCGCGCGAGTTGGTGCTCGACACGCTGCTGCCGCTGGCGCACGACGGCCTTCACCGGTGGGGCGTGGACCCGGAGGTGCGCGACCGGTTCCTCGGCGTCATCGAGGGCCGCGCCGCCTCCGGCCGCAACGGCGCCAGCTGGCAGGTGTCGACGGTGCAGACGCTGCAGGACGGCGGGATGACCCGGCCCGAGGCGCTGGCCGAGATGCTGCGCCGCTACTGCGACCACATGCACGCCAACACCCCGGTGCACACCTGGGAGCCGTGACCGCGCGTACGTTGGAGCCATGGCCGATCAAGTGATGGATTGGGACAGCGCCTACCGCGGGGAGAGCGAGTTCGACGGGCCGCCGCCGTGGAACATCGGCGAGCCGCAGCCCGAGTTGGCCGCCCTGATCGCGGCCGGCAGGTTCCGCAGCGACGTGCTGGACGCCGGCTGCGGTTTCGCCGAGCTGTCGTTGGCGCTGGCCGCCCAGGGGTACACCGTGGTCGGCCTCGACCTCACGCCGACGGCCGTCGCCGCGGCCACCAAGGCGGCCGCCGAGCGGGGCCTGACCTCCGCCACATTCGCCCAGGCCGATATCACCGACTTCGACAGCTACCCGGCGGGCCTGGAGGGGCGGTTCAACACCGTGGTGGACAGCACGCTGTTCCACTCGTTGCCCGTCGATCACCGCGACGACTATCTGCGCTCGGTGCACCGCGTCGCCGCTCCCGGGGCCGGCTACTTCGTGCTGGTGTTCGCCAAGGGCGCCTTCCCCGACGGGTGGGAATCTAGGCCGAACGAGGTCGACGAGGACGAGCTGCGCGCCGCCGTCAGCCGCCACTGGGAGGTCGACGACATCCGCCCCGCGCACATCCACGCCAACATTCCCGACGCGCCCGGTGCCCCGATGGAGATGCCCAAGCACCCCCGCGACGAGAAGGGCCGGATGAAGCTGCCCGCGTTCCTGCTGACGGCGCACAAGGCCGGCTAGCCCGTCGCGGTCGCCGCCGAGGCGGCGATGAGCGCCTCGGCGAAGACCTCGAGGTCGCCGGCCGTGGTGTCCAGGTGCGGCGAGAGCCGCAGCCGGGGCCCGGCGAGTTCCAGCGGCGCGCGCTGCGTCCCGACGAACGTGGTCAGGATCCGCCGCTCGGCGAGCAGCCAGTCCCGCACCGCCTGCGGGTCGGCGCCGTCCACCGGGGCCAGGGTGGTGATGGCGCTGGGCTCCTCGGCCTCCTCGACCACCGTCCACCCCGGCACGTCGCCCAGCAGGCTGCGGGTCAGGCTGCCCAGCCGGGCCAGGCCGGCGCGCACCGCGTCCGGCCGGAAGGCCAGATGCTCGCCCAGCGCGATCGCCAGGCCCACGCGCGCGGCCACGTTGGCCTCACCGAACTCGAGCTGCTGGGCCACCCCGACGGCCGGCGCCCAGGGCGGGCTCGCCAGCCGGGGCCGCAGCCGTTCCAGCAGCGCGGGGCGCACGGCCAGCAATCCGACACCGCGCGGCCCGGCCAGCCACTTGCGCGACGAGGAGTACAGGGCGTCGGCGCCCACGGCGCAGTCCACCTGCCCGAGCGCCTGGGCGGCGTCGACGACCAGCGGTAACCCGAGCTCGCGGCAGAGCTGCGCGAGCATCGCCACCGGCTGCACCACGCCGCTGTGGCTGGCGACCGCGGTCACGTGCACCAGGTCGGGCGGGTCGGATTGCAGGGCCAGCGCCGCGTCGTCGAGCGCCACCCGGCCGTCCTGCAGCGTCGGCAGCAGCCGGCGGTCGCAACCATAAGCGTCCAGCAGGGCCAGGTTGGGCCCGTACTCGCCGGGCAGGCACGCGACCGCCGTGCGTTGCGCCGGCCAGCTGCCCAGCAGCAGATCCAGCGCGTGCAGCGAGCCGGTGGTGAACACCACCTCGGCGTCGGGCATGCCGGCCAGCGCGGCGAACGCGATACGCCCGGCGTCGAGCACCGGGGCGGCCGCCTCGGCGGCGACGTAACCGCCGAGCTCGGACTCGTTGCGGGCGTGCCGGGCGGTGGCCTCGATCACCGCGACGCTCTGCCGGGAGCACGCCGCGCTGTCCAGGTGCAGCCCGGCCGCCGGCGGGCGGGCCGCCCGCCACCGGTCGGCCAACGAATCCCCGGCCGTCACTTCACGGCCAACGACAACCCGAAATCTCCCGCGCCGTCGGTCCACCACCGGGTGCGCCGCAGGCCCGCGCTCAGCAGTTCGGCGCTCACCCCCGCCGGGCGGAACTTGCACGACACCTCGGTCAGCATCTCCTCGCCCCCGGCGAACTCGACCGTCAGGTCGAGCGCCCCCACCCGCACCCGCTGCGGGTCGCGGGCGCGCAACCACATCTCGATGCGTTCCTCGTCGGCGTTCCAGCGGGCTACGTGGCCGAAGGCGTCGACGTCGAAGTCGGCGTCGAGTTCACGGTTGATGACCGCCAGCACGTTGCGGTTGAACGCCGCGGTCACTCCCGCGGCGTCGTCGTAGGCCCGCACCAGCCGGTCGACGTCCTTGACGAGGTCGGTGCCCAGCAGCAGGCTGTCCCCGGGCCGCAGCTGCGCCGACAGCGCGGACAGGAAGCGCGCCCGCGGCTCGGGTGTGAGGTTGCCGATGGTCGACCCCAAAAACACGAACAGGCGCCGCCCGCCGCCCGGGATCTCACCCAGGTGCTCCTCGAAGTCGCCGCAGACGGCCTCGATCTCGACGCCCGCGTACTCCTGCTGGATGGCCGCCGCGGCGGTCGACAGGATGCTGGCGTCGACGTCGAACGGGATGAATTTGCGCAGCGACCCGCGCTCGTGCAGCGCGTCGAGCAGCAGGCGGGTCTTCTCCGACGTCCCGCTGCCGAGCTCGACGAGGGTGTCGGCGGCGCTGGCCGCCGCGATCTCGGCCGCCCGGGCCCGCAGGATCTCCGCCTCCGCGCGGGTGGGGTAATACTCGGGCAGCCGGGTGATCTGGTCGAACAGGTCGCTGCCCACCGAATCGTAGAACCACTTGGGCGGCAGCGACTTCGGCGTTTGGCGCAACCCGTCGGCGACGTCGCGGCGGATCGCGTGGTACGCCGAGTCGGCGGCCAGGTGGTTCGACAACGACAGTGTCATCAAGATCCTTCCCAGGTGTTGAGCGGGGTCAGCGTGACGCCCGCGGCAATGACGTCGACGAGGTGCCGGTCCGGGACGTCGTCCCAGCCCGGGTCGTCGTCGTAAGGTTCGCTGGCCAGGACCACTCCGTCGGCGCGGCGCAGGATGGACAGCGTGTCGCCCCAGGCCGTCGCCAGCAGCCGAGAACCGTTGGCGGCCAAGATGTTCAGCCGCGCCCCCGGATCGGCCGCCGCCACCTCCGCGACGGTCCGGCCCAGCGCGTCGAGCCCGCGGTCGAAGATCAGCGCCGCCAAAATGGCGCTGTCGCAGACAGATTCGGCCGACGACGACGCCGGCAGCACCGCGCGGTCGACGACACCGTTGTGCGAGAGCAACCACCGCCCGTCGGTGAACGGTGCCGTCGCGCTGGGTTCGATCGGCATCCCGACGGTCGCCGAACGCACCGCCGCCACCACGCAGCCGCTGCGCAGCGCCGGCGCCACCGACGCGAACGACGCATCACCCCACAGCGGCGCCGGGCTGCGCCAGCGCCGGGGCACGTCGGCGCCCGACGAGCGATCGAAGAAGCCGACCCCCCACCCGTCGGCGTTGAGCAGGCCGTGCTTTTGGCGGCGCGGGGCGTAGGACTGGACGCCCAGCCCCTGCGGCGGGTCCAGCACCAGCGAGGCCACGCTGACGTCGGCGCCGAGCCAGCCCAGATGACGGCACATCAGGCGCGGTCCTGCACGTCCCAGGCCAGCCGGACGCCCGAGAAGATCTGCCGCCGGCAGGGGTGGTCCCAGTTGCGGAAGCTGGGCCGCAAAATGCTGGACGCGACGGCCCACGAGCCGCCGCGCAGCACCCGGTAGTCGCCGTCGAAGAAGGGCTCGGAGTAGCGCTGGTACAGCATCGGGGCGAATCCCGGCCACGGGCGCAGCGGCGAGCTGGTCCACTCCCAGACGTCGCCGAGCAGCTGTTCCACCCCGTACGCGGACGCGCCGGCCGGATAGGCCCCGACGGGGGCCGGACGCAGCGCCGTCCCGCCCAGGTTGGCGCGGTGGTCGGCCTCCGAGGGCGGCTCGGCGCCCCACGGGTAGCGGCGCCGCGCGCCCGCCGCCGGGTCCCAGGCGCAGGCCTTCTCCCACTCGATCTCGGTGGGCAGCCGAGCGCCGGCCCAGGACGCGTAGGCCTGCGCCTCGAAGTAGCTGACGTGTTGGACAGGCTCGTCGGCCGGAATGTCCTCGACGTGGCCGAACCGGGTTCGCGTCCGCGCGTCGGCGCTCCAGAATTGCGGGCCGACCAGTCCGACGGCCTGCCGGTGCTGCCAGCCGCGCTCGGACCACCACCGCGGCTGCCGGTAGCCGCCGTCGTCGACGAACTGGCGCCACTCTCCGTTGGTGACGGGCACCCTGCCGATCCGGAAGGTCGGCACGTCGACGACGTGGGACGGGCGCTCGTTGTCCAGCGAGTACGGTTCGTCGGCGGCGTCGACGCCCAGCACGAACGGGCCGCCGGGCACCAGCACCGAGGTGCCGGCCAGCCCGGGCCGGCCCGCGGGCACGGCGGACGCCCCGGTCAGCAGCGGCGCGCCGGAGCGCAGGTTCAGCGCCTGCAGCATGGTCTCGTCGTGCTGGTTCTCGTGGCTCACCACCATCGCGTAGGCGAACGCCGCCCGGTCGCCGGCGGGATCGTCGGGCAGCGCGTCGAGGGCGTCGAGCACCGCCGAGCGCACGGTGTTGCAGTAGGCCCGCGCCTTCTCGGGGGTCAGCAACGGCAGCTCGACGCGGCTGGCGCGCGAATGGGTGAACGCGTCGTAGAGCCCCTCGACCGCCGCCGGCAACATGCCGGGACGCGCCGGGTCACCGGCGCGCAACAGCCAGAACTCCTCCTGCTGGCCGATGTGCGCCAGGTCCCAGACCAGCGGGCTCATCAGGGGGTCGTACTGCCGGCACAGCTCCGCGTCGTCGAAGTCGACCAGCCGCAGCGTGCGGGTGCGCGCCCGCGCCAGATCGTCGGCGAGATCCTGCCGGCCTGACGACCGCAGGCGCGGCAGGTCGGAATCAGCAGCAGAAGTCACAGCCCCCCTTGCGCCAGTCGCGCCACCACCGGCGCGATGCCGTGTTCGATCACCTGGTCGGCGAACTCGTCACCCGGACATCGGCCCTGTTCGACGCAGCCGACCAGCCGATGCATCGACTCCTCGACCTCGGGCGGCGCGAGCTCGGCGGCGATGGCCAGGCACTGGTTGGCCGCCTCGCGCAGCCGGCGGTCGCGCAAGCCCAGCCGCGCCGCGGTGTCCCAGGCGGTGGCGACAGGCTCGACGGCCGCGGCCGCGGCGTCGGCGGCCGCCGGGTCGTCGAGCAGGGCCGCCATGGTGAACGCCACCGCCGGCCAGAAGGCCTCCGGCACGCTGTCCAGGTACCGGATCTCCAACCACTGGCGGGGGCGCACCGGCGGGAACAGCGTGGTCAGGTGGTATTCCAGGTCCGCGAAGGTGGGGCGGCGGCCGGCGAGCAGCGCGCGGCCGTCGACCCAGTCGGCGAACGGCACCCAGTGCGTGACCGCCTCGGCGTCGGGGTGGTGCACCAGCATCACCGGGGCCTTGAGGGCGTAGCGGGCCCAGTCGGTGCGCGGGTCGTCCCCGCTGGCGCCGAGGATGGGACCGCAGCGCGCCGAATCCATGCGGCCCCAGACCCGCTGGCGGCTGGAGACCCAACCGGTGAATTCCCCGTCCAGCATCGGGGAGTTCGCCGTGAGCGCGATCATCGTGGGCCCCAGGGCGTGGGCCAGGCGGACCCGCGCCGCCCAGCCGTCGCGCGGCCCGGCGTCGAGGTTCACCTGGATCGAGGCCGTCGACGTCATCATGGCCGCGCCGGCCTCGCCGGAGCGGCTGGTCGCGAAGAACCGCTCCATCGCGCGGTACCGGGCGCCGGGATTGATGCGCTGGGGTGGCCGCAACGGATCGGCACCGAGGAACACCAGGCCCAGGCCGGCGCCCGCGAACGCGGCCCGCAGCACCGCCTGGTCGCGACGCATCGCGTCGATGGCGGGCACAACGCCCGCCGCGGGCGGCCCGGACAGTTCGACGGCTCCGCCGGGCTCCACGGTGACCCGGCTCCCGCCGGGCAGCGGCCCCAACGCCTCCAGGACGCCGCCGATCTCCTCCCAGCCGGGCCTGCGGTGCGGGTCGGCCGGATCGTGGCAGTGGGCTTCCAGCTCCAGACCCACCCGGCCGACCGGCCCGTCCGCCAGGCAGGCCTCGGCGATGTGGCGGGCAGCGGCCTGCGAATCGGTCAGCTCGGCGGAGTCGGGACGTTGCAGCGGCGAGGTGGTGATACCGACGAACGCCATATCACGATCCCTTCGGGCCGGAAGCCGAGCAAGCCGAACACGTCTTGGGCGAACCGGTCCGTTGCGTGGCTAACGGAACGATAACCGCCCCTACTTCATCTAGCAGGTGCCTCTGACATATTCCCGATCCGCCCGGTTGCGACGCCCCGGCAACCACGCATCCCCCCTCGCGCGGTCACTGACTGAGCGCGTTCTGCATCGCCCCAGCTAGAACGTTGACCGCGGGGCCACCGTTGCCGGACTGGCACACCTTCGCTTGCAGCAAAACATTTTCGCGCAGCCTGGTTTGATTGAAGCAGCGCCGGTCGGTGCCCTCTTCCTGCTTCGTCCAGTTCTCGTCGGTGACGCCGGGCGCACCGCCGTCGAAGGACCACGCCTGGGTGGTGCCGTTGTCGAGGTGCAGCGCGGTGGTCTGCCCCGAGCAGCCCACGGTGCGATCCACCACGCGGTGAAACGCCCGGCCCGCGGCGTCGCTCGTGGCGAACACCCCGACCGCCTGCTTCACCAGATGCGTCTGGTCCGTCGCGGAGGTCTGGGCGACCGCGCCGTTGAACGACGCCAAGTCCGGGTCGTTGTAGACCTCCGGCAACCCGATGTCGGCCCAGTTGTTGCAGACCGGCAGGTCCACCCATTCGCCCTGCACCGGCTGGGTGAACACCGACTCCCAGCCGATGGGCCCGCCGACGATGTTGCCGACCGACCCCTTGCCGAGCACCGCGTAGTTCACCACGCCCGGCTCCGACGGGTGCGCGGCCGCGACCGGCACGGCCAGCGCCGGGGCGCCGGCGGCTCCGAGGATCAGCGCCGCCACCCGGACCCGCATGGTCATGGCAGCGATCATGCCAGGCACGTCGGCGGGTCGCGTCAGCCCCCGTTGGCGCGGACGCCCTCCTCGACCTTCTTCCCGAGGTCGGGGTCCACGTTGCGCCAGTATTCGAAGACCCGCGACAGCACCGGCTCTTTCACACCCTTGGACACGTGGCCGATGATGTTGTGCGCCAAGCGATCCCGTGCGTCGTCGTCGAGCACCTCGCGGACCAGCGTGCCGGCCTGGCCCCAGTCGTCGTCCTCGGCGCGCAGCGTGTAGGCGGCGCGGACCATCTCGCCGTCGGCGTGCCAGCGCACCTCCGCGGCGCGCGCCGGGTCGGCGTGCGGGCCGCCGTAGGAGTTGGGCGCGTACACCGGATCGGAGACGTTCTTGATCCGCATCGCGCCGTCCTTGGAGTAGCTGTTCACCTCGACCTTCGGCGTGTTGACCGGGATCTGCTTGTAGTTGGTCCCCAGCCGGGCGCGGTGCGCGTCGGAGTAGGAGAAGCCGCGGGCCAGCAGCATCTTGTCCGGGCTCAGCCCGGTTCCGGGCACGATGTTGTTCGGCTCGAAGGCGGCCTGCTCGATCTCGGTGTGGTAGTCGGTGACGTTGCGGTCCAGGGTCAACTTCCCGACGTCGATCAACGGATAGTCGCCGTGCGGCCACACCTTGGTCAGGTCGAACGGGTTAAACCGGTAGGTCTTCGCCTCCTCGAACGGCATGATCTGCATCTTGAGCGTCCAGCTGGGGAACTCGCCCCGCTCGATCGCCTCGTACAGGTCGCGCTGGTGGTAGTCGCCGTCCTCACCGGCCAGCTGGTCGGCGTCCTCCTGGGTCAGGTAGTCGATGCCCTGGTCGCTGATGAAGTGGTACTTCACCCAGAACATCTCCCCGGCGGCGTTGAGCCAGCTGTAGGTGTGGCTGCTGTAGCCGTTCATGTGCCGCCAACTCTTCGGGATACCCCGGTCCCCCATCAGCCAGGTGACCTGGTGCGCGGACTCCGGCGACAGCGTCCAGAAGTCCCACTGCATGTTGTTGTCGCGCAAATTGCTTGACTGCAAACGCTTTTGGGACCGGATGAAGTGCTGGAACTTCAACGGGTCACGGATGAAGAAGACCGGCGTGTTGTTGCCGACCATGTCGAAGTTGCCCTCGGAGGTGTAGAACTTCAGCGCGAAGCCGCGCGGATCCCGCCAGGTGTCTGGGCTGCCGCGCTCGCCCGCCACGGTGGAGAACCTGATCAGCGTGTCGGTCTTGGTGCCGGGCTGGAACACCGCGGCGCGGGTGTACTGGCTGACGTCGTTGGTGACCTCGAAGTGCCCGAAGGCACCGCCGCCCTTGGCGTGCGGTTGGCGCTCCGGGATGCGCTCCCGGTTGAATTGCGCCATCTGCTCGATCAGGTAGTGGTCCTGCAGCAGGATCGGCCCGTCGGGCCCGATGGTGAGCGACTGGTCGTCGCTGGGCGCAGCGATGCCGGCGTCGTTGGTGGTGAACCGCTCGGTCATTCCGTTTCTCCTCGTCGAGTGGGCTGAGTCATCCGAGGGCGCGCCGTATTCAAACCCGTTGTGTCGCATGGCTTTTCCTGCCATACGCGCATTCAGCAGGCCGTTCGGGCACGTTATCGAGTATGCCGCCTATCTTGAACTAGTCAAGAATCTCGCGGCTAGCGCACCCGTCGAGCGCCCGTCAGCGCCGGGGCGCGGGCGTGCTGGGCGGCGGGCTCGACGGGCCCGCCGGGCCGCCGTAGCTGGGTCCGCCCCAGCCGCCACCCGGCCCGCCCGGGCCGCCCGGACCGCCCGGGGGCAGCGGCACGATCAGACCCGGGCCGCCGGGACCGCCGGGACCCCACTGGCCGTTGTCCGGGCCGCCGTACTGCCACGGCCCGGGCCCGCCGGGGCCGGGCCACCCGGGGCCGGGGCCGCCGTACTGCCAGGGGCCGTTGCCCGGCGCGTTACCAGGGCCGGGCCCGGGGCCGCCGGGGCCGTTAGGGCCGCCGGGGCCGACCATGCCGTGGTGATGGTGGCAGTGGTGATGCCCGAACAGGAACGCGCCGGTGAAGAAGACGGTGGAGATGATGAACACGATCCCGGCGACGATCACCACCCACGCCGCAGCCGTGTACAGCCGCGGTGGCTTCACCGGCGGCGGGGGCGGCGGTGCCACCGCCGCGGCGGGGGCAGGCTCGGCGACCGGCTGGGTGTGCGGTTCGGGTGTCTCACTCATGCCTTGAATAGTGCCCTGGCTGCCGGGCTGCGTAACAGGTCCCCGACACAAACTTGCTGTGAATCGAGATGCCGCGGTGAGGAAGCGGTGACATGCCGAGTAGCCCGGCGCTCGGGGGTGAGCGCCGGGCTACGAGTTGGTGATGGAGGGGTCGTCAGCCGCCGAGCACGACGACGGTGGGAACCTGCCCCAGGGCGCCGGGCGACACGGTCGCGGGGTGGAACAGCGACGACGGCAGGTGGCCGGGGCCCATGCTGCTGGGCCGGACGGCGGACGGGCCGGGCGTCGCGGGCTGCTGGCCCTGGCCGCCGGGACCGTTCGGGCCGCCCGGGCCGAAGCCGGGACCACCCGGCCCACCCGGACCGTGGTGGTGCATCCACGCCGCGTGGTGGCCGTGGTGGTGACCGCCGTGGTGGCCGGCGTGCTTGCCCAGGGTGTAGCCGGTGAAGAAGATGACCGCGACGATGAACACGATCCCGGCGACGATGGCGACCCAGGCCGCGGCCTGGAAGACGCGGGGCGGGCGGTGGTAGAGCGCCGGCTCGACTGCGGCCGGCGCGGGTTCGGTTGCGGTGGAGGTCCGCACGGTGGGGGTTTCAGAAGTTTCACTCATGAGACAAATGATGAAGCCGTTAACAGTAGTGAGCGCTATGCGCTACTTATGTAGCAGCTGTGAGCCCTAAACCACCCCCGACCAGGCATGGAGCGGTGACGGCGGCGGGCTGGCGGCCGCCCATCACGGGCCGGCCAGCGCGCGATCGGTCAGCGCCCCGATCGCCGGCGCCAGCACCCGCGCGTACTCGAACGTCAGGTGGTATTCGTCCTGGTAGACCAGGGTGTTGCCGACGATCGGCGGGCAGCGTTCCGGGCCGCAGAACAGGTCGGAGACGTCGGCGTATCGCCCACCGCCGGCCGCGGCGGCGGCGGCCTCGGCCGCGATACCGGTCGCGTTGACGGCCGTGGCCCGGGTGGCCGCGCACGCCGTCGCGTCGTCGAGATGCACCGACAGGCAGTCCGGCACCATCGAGTGCGGATCCGGGGTGGGCCCCAGCACCAGCACCCGGGCGCCGGTCGTTCGCAACTGCTGCACCAGCCGGGTCAGCCTGTCGATCCACGCCGGTCCGTAGGGCGGGTATCCCACGCCGCTGTCGTGGCGCAGCATGCCCAGCACCACCAGCCGCGGGTGCTCGTCGCGCAGCCGGGCGAGGACCTGGCCGCGCCACGTGTCGCACTCGGTGTAAGGCCGCTGCACGAAGATCTTCAGGGGCAGGTCGAGCATGGGGCAGGCCCCTTTGGTCAGGACCTCCAATCGCCAGCGGTGCTGCTCGGCGAAGTGCTGAAACGCCGGGCTCCACACGTAGGCGTTCGAGTCCCCAACGAGGGCCACCCTGGTCGGGGAGGCCGTGTCACCCGCCGCGCACGGGGGCTGGTCGACCTCCAGCAGATTACGCAGGCAGCCGTCCAGGCCGGGCGGCGTCGGATCGTGCAAGGCGTCGGCGAGCGACGGGTCCAGATTCGAGGGCACTGCTCGAAGGTCCGCCGACGCGGCGATGGCGGCCTGCACCTGCGCGAACACCCGCTGCACCGCCGCGTCGGCGCTGCCGACGTCCGCACCGCGGGGCACGGGGTCGGCCAATACACGCACGGGAGCGGCGGCCGGGCCCCGGCCGACCGGAATCGGCTCGACCACCAGCAGCGCGACGCCGACGACCACCGCCAAGGCGGTGGCCACGCCGCCCAAGGTCAGACTGCGGGCGGCCGAACCCCGTACCGCCGGGGCATAGCGCAAGGGGTTCTCGACGAACCGCAGCGTGAGCACGGCGAGCGCGAGGGAGACCAGCACCGCCACCAGCCCGTCGATCGGCCCCATCGGGCGTCCCAGCAGCGGCGTCGCCAGCAATAGCACCGGCCAGTGCCATAGATACCAGGAATACGACACCCGGCCGGTCGCGCGCAGCGGCGGCAGCGCCAGGAGGCGGCCGCAGCCGCGGGTTGCGGTGGCGCAGCCCGATCCGATGACCAGGGCGGTGCCGAGCACCGGCAACAGCGCGGCGCTGCCCGGGTAGGGCGTGGCCGCGTCGAGCTGGCTGCACGCCACCCCGATCAGCGCCAACCCGCCCCAGCCGACGACCGCGGCCGCCAGCGCGGGGAGCCGCCGCCATTGCGGCGCCGTCAGCGCCACCAGGCCGCCCACCGCCAGTTCCCACGCTCGGGTGTGCAGCGAGAAGAACGCGACAGGGGGCGCGGTGCGCGTCGTCACCACCGAGAAGCCGAACGACACCGCGGCGACCAGCGCCAGAACGGCCACGTACGGGGCGGCCGACGACCCGGTGCCGTCGCCGCGGCCGCGGCCGCGCCGAACCAGCCACGCGGTGCCGATGATGAGGGCCGGCCACACCAGGTAGAACTGCTCCTCGACGCCCAGGGACCAGTAGTGCTGGTAGGGCGAGAGGGACGGCTTGCTGATCTGGAAGTAGTCGACGCCCTGCAGCGCAAACCGATAGTTGCCGACGTACAGCGCGCTGGCGATGCCGTCACCGATGACCGACCTGGCTTCCAACGGCGTCAGCAGCACCACCGAAGCGACCGCCGTGATGACACCGACCAGCGCGGAGGCCGGCAGGAGACGCCGGGCGCGCGCGCCGTAGAAGCGGCCCAGCCGCACCGTCCCCGCGGCGGCCGCCTCCCGCCACAGCATGCCGGTGATCAGGAAACCCGAGATGACGAAGAAAACGTCCACACCGACGAAGCCGCCGCTGACGCCGGGAACGCCGCAATGGAACGCAATCACGGCCAGGACCGCGACGGCCCGCAGGCCCTCGATGTCGGGGCGGAAGCCCGCTTTCGCGGGTCGGTCGTCGGCGGGGGCGTCCGACGGTGCCGAACCGGCCGGCGACGGAACTCGATTGACGTCTTCTGAGGTCATGCCCACCTCTCCAGTTGTCTACGCGAATTGTGCCCGACGCGATCCGCCGTCAGTCATCCGGCTTGAACGGGTTGACCGCGAACTGGATCACCCGGTACGGCGCGGCCACCCGGGCCCGGGTGTCCCACTGGCTCACGAAGATTCGCAACTCGTCGAGCGTCGAGCCGGGCGAGATGTACCCGCCATACGGCTGCGCCAGCCGGTTGTCCTCCGGCGGCGGCAGGCTTTCCGCTGGCTCCGGCCATTCGTCGTGCTGCACCACCGTGGTGACCGGCGCGCCACCCAGCTTCGTGGGGTCGTCGGCGACGCGAACCTCCATGTTGCCGGTGCTGGCGTTGAAGTAGGACAACACGGTTTTGCCGTCGATCTGTTTGATCGACATCTCGCCCACCTGGTCCGGCCACAGCGGTGTCGGCGCCTTGCCCCAGCCCGCGCCCGCGGCCCAGCCCTGCCATTGGGAGCGGTCGGTGAATGCCTGCGGCGTCGCCCGGTACAGCACCGCGGGGTCCCGGCGGGTGAAGCTGTCGGCGACGATGTAGACCCATCCGCTCGGCGAATCGGGGGCGGGAATCGGGTCGTAGTAGCCGCTGATCTGCGTCTGCGAACCGCCCTGATAGGAGGCCGGGCGGCGCGATCCTGCGACGGTCTGCCATCGATCGCGCTGCGGCTCGGCGGTGACCAGCCGAGAGCTCTCCGGGATCAGGTCGTGCGTGGTGGTCACCATCAGGTAGTTGCGCCGGTTGATCTGCACCACGCCGGCCGGCAACTGCGAATCGCCCGCGGGGGTGGGGTCGGCCAGCAACGGGTTGAACACCCCCATCACACCCGAGTACCGCACGCCGTCGGGGTCGTCCACCGAGGACGTGTCGACGCGCAGCGCGATCGGCGCGAAGTCGCGGCCGAAGCCCACGCCCTGCCCGGGGAAGCTGTCGCCGCAGATCTGCAACACCTGCGTGGGAAACTCCATGAACTCGCACAGATCGGTCGCGCCGATCTCGAAATCCCTTGTCACCGTTCCCGTTCCGGCGGTCGGGCCGAGCCGCAACACCTGCCCCGGGGCCAGCTGCCGCAGCACCGGCTCCGGCACCGGGGCCGGCGGGTCGGCGTGCGCGGTGGCAGCCCAAAACCCATGTGCGGCAATAAAAAAACACGTAAGCAGCAGCGAGCGCCGCGCGACCGATCGGTGTTGCGCGGCGCTCACCCGCGGGTCACAGCTGAGCGGCCAGCAACTCGGCGATCTGAATGGTGTTCAGCGCCGCCCCTTTTCGCAGATTGTCCCCGGAGACGAACAGGGCCAGGCCCCGCCCGTCGGGAACACCGGGGTCGCGCCGGATACGACCGACGAGGGATTCGTCGACGCCGGCGGCCGCCAGCGGCGTGGGCACGTCCACGACCTTGACCCCGGGCGCGCCGGCCAGCAACTCGTGGGCGCGCTCGGGCGAGAGCGGGCGGGCGAACTCGGCGTTGATCGACAGCGAGTGCCCGGTGAACACCGGCACCCGCACGCAGGTGCCGCTGACGGCCAGGTCGGGGATGCCCAGGATCTTGCGGCTCTCGTGGCGCAGCTTCTGGTCCTCGTCGGTCTCGCCGGAGCCGTCGTCGACCAGCGAACCGGCCAGGGGCACCACGTTGAACGCGATCGGCGCCATATAGGTCTGGGGTTGCGGGAACTGCAGCGCCGAGCCGCTGTGCACCAGCCGCTCGGCGCCGTCGATCACCGCCCGCGCCTGGCTGGCCAGCTCGTCGACGCCCGCCAGGCCGCTGCCGGACACCGCCTGGTAGCTCGACACCACCAGCCGCTGCAGCCCGGCCTCGTCGTGCAGCACCTTGAGCACCGGCATCGCGGCCATGGTGGTGCAGTTCGGGTTGGCGATGATGCCCTTGGGACGGGTTGCCGCGTCTCTGTCGAAGTTCACCTCGGACACCACCAGCGGCACGTCCGGGTCCTTGCGCCAGGCCGACGAGTTGTCGATCACCGTGACCCCGGCCGCGGCAAAGCGCGGCGCCTGCACCAGCGACATCGTCTTGCCCGCGGAGAACAGCGCGATATCCAGGCCGGCCGGGTCGGCCGTGGCCGCGTCCTCGACCTCGATCTCCTGGCCGCGGAATTGAAGTTTGCGGCCCTGCGAGCGGGCCGACGCGAAGAACCGCACCGAGGTCGCGGGGAAGTCCCGCTCGTCGAGCAGGGCGCGCATCACCTGGCCGACCTGGCCGGTGGCGCCCACCACGCCTAGAGAAACCATCTACCTACCCGTTCCGCCGTACACCGTCGCCGACTCCTCGCCGCCGAGCCCGAACGCCTCGTGCAACGCCACGACGGCCTTGTCTAGTTCGGTGTCGCGGCACAGCACCGAGATGCGGATCTCGGAGGTGGAGATCAGCTCGATGTTGACGCCCACCTGGGCCAGCGCCTCGCAGAAGGTGGCGGTGACGCCGGGGTGGCTGCGCATGCCCGCCCCGATCAGCGACACCTTGCCGATGTGGTCGTCGTAGAGCAGCTGGGTGAAGCCGATCTCGTCGGAGAGCGCGTCCAGCTTGGCCACCGCGGTGGGCCCGCTGTCGCGCGAGCAGGTGAACGTGATGTCGGTCTTGCCGTCCTCGATCTTGGAGACGTTCTGCAGCACCATGTCGATGTTGACGTCGGCGTCGGCGACGGCGCGGAACACCCGGGCGGCGTAGCCCGGGATGTCGGGGATGCCGACAACGGTCACCTTGGCCTCGCTGCGGTCGTGCGCGACTCCGGTCAGGATGGGGTCTTCCATGTGTATGTCCTTGATCGATCCGACGACGACGGTGCCCGGCTTGTCCGAATACGACGAGCGCACGTGCACCGGGATGTTGTAGCGGCGGGCGTATTCGACGCAGCGCAGCATCAGCACCTTGGCGCCGCAGGCCGCCATCTCGAGCATCTCCTCGAACGTCACCGTGTCGAGCCGGCGGGCGTTGTGCACGATGCGCGGGTCCGCGGTGAAGATGCCGTCGACGTCGGTGTAGATCTCGCAGACGTCGGCGCGCAGCGCCGCGGCCAGCGCGACCGCCGTGGTGTCCGAGCCGCCGCGGCCCAGCGTGGTGACGTCGCGGGTGTCCTGGCTGACGCCCTGGAACCCGGCCACCAGCACGATGCGCCCCTCGTCCAGCGCGGCCTGCAGCCGCCCCGGGGTTACCTCGATGATCTTGGCGTTGCCGTGGGTGCCGGTGGTGATCACGCCGGCCTGCGACCCGGTGAACGAGCGCGCCTGTGCGCCCAGCGATTCGATCGCCATCGCCACCAGCGCGTTGGAGATCCGCTCCCCCGCGGTCAGCAGCATGTCGAGCTCGCGCGGCGGCGGGGCCGGACACACCTGTTGCGCCAGGTCCATCAGGTCGTCGGTGGTGTCACCCATCGCCGACACGACCACGACGACGTCGTTGCCCTGCTTCTTGGTCGCGACGATGCGCTCGGCGACGCGGCGGATCCGGTCGGCGTCGGCCACCGACGATCCGCCGTACTTCTGTACGACGAGCGCCACGTTCGTCTCCCCGCCCTTCTGCCAGGCCACTTCGTTTTGAGTCCACAACAGAATACGTGGCGGTGCATCTGCATTAACGTTGCGATACCGGCCCCCGCCACCTGCGGTTTCGTCCCCGCTGCGGCGCGGTTTCTCACCACGGGGCCTGGCGCGGTAAAGTGCAGACCGTGCAGCGGGTGCTCCTCCTCGGACGCCGCGACGGGGTCTGATCCAGACCGGCCTCCCGTCGCGGGTGTTCGCGATGCGCCGGTCTGAAGTTTCCTTCTGACACCCCCGGAGCAATCACGTGACTACCCAACCCGACGCCTATAGCTCGGCACGAGCCATCGTCAAGCCTGCCGGCCCGCCCCGGCCCGGGCAGCCCACCTGGAACCCGCAGCGTGGCTCGGCCATGCCGGTCAACCGGTACCGCCCCTTCGCCGACGAGGTCGAGGCCATCCGGCTGCCGGACCGCACCTGGCCCGACCGGGTCGTCGACGCCGCGCCGCTGTGGTGCGCGGTCGACCTGCGCGACGGCAACCAGGCGCTGATCGACCCGATGAGCCCCACCCGCAAGCGGCGCATGTTCGACCTGCTGGTGCGAATGGGCTACAAGGAGATCGAGGTCGGGTTCCCCTCGGCCAGCCAGACCGATTTCGACTTCGTCCGCGAGATCATCACCGACGGCGCCATCCCCGACGACGTCACCATCCAGGTGCTGACCCAGTGCCGCCCGGAGCTCATCGAGCGCACGTTCCTGGCCTGCGAGGGCGCGCCGCGCGCCATCGTGCACTTCTACAACTCCACCTCGATCCTGCAGCGGCGCGTGGTGTTTCGCGCCGACCGGGCCGCGGTGCAGGCCATCGCCACCGACGGCGCGCGCAAGTGCGTGCAGGAGGCCGCCAAGTACCCGGGCACGCAGTGGCGGTTCCAGTACTCGCCGGAGTCCTACACCGGGACGGAACTGGACTACGCCCGCGACGTGTGCGACGCCGTCGGCGAGATCATCGCGCCGACGCCGGAGAACCCGATCATCTTCAACCTGCCGGCCACCGTCGAGATGGCGACCCCCAACGTCTACGCCGACTCCATCGAGTGGATGAGCCGCAACCTGGCCAACCGGGAGTCGGTCATCCTGAGCCTGCACCCGCACAACGACCGCGGAACCGCCGTCGCCGCGGCCGAATTGGGCTACCAGGCGGGCGCCGACCGGATCGAGGGCTGCCTGTTCGGCAACGGCGAGCGCACCGGCAACGTGTGTCTGGTGACGCTGGGGCTCAACCTGTTCTCCCGCGGCGTGGACCCACAGATCGACTTCTCCAACATCGACGAGATCCGGCGCACCGTGGAGTACTGCAACCAGCTGGCCGTACCGGAACGCCACCCGTACGGCGGGGACCTGGTCTACACCGCCTTCTCCGGCAGCCACCAGGACGCCATTAACAAGGGGTTGGACGCGATGAAGGTGGCCGCCGACGAGGCCGACTCCGACGTCGACGACATGCTGTGGCAGGTGCCGTACCTGCCGATCGACCCCAAGGACGTCGGGCGCACCTACGAGGCGGTGATCCGGGTCAACTCGCAGTCCGGCAAGGGCGGGGTGGCCTACATCATGAAATCCGACCACGGCCTGGCGCTGCCGCGGCGGCTGCAGATCGAGTTCTCGCAGGTGGTGCAGAAAATCACCGAAGGGGAGGGCGGCGAGGTCTCCCCGAAGGCGATGTGGGACGCGTTCTACGAGGAGTACCTGGCGCCGGTGCGGCCGCTGGAGCGGATCCGGCAGAAGGTGACCGCCGCCGAGGTCGACGGCGGCACCGACACCATCGAGGCGGTGGTCAAGCTCGACGGCGTGGAGCGCGAGATCCTGGGGGCGGGCAACGGGCCGCTGGCCGCGTTCGTCGACGCGCTGGGCGCGAT
The DNA here is from genome assembly GCF_001672685.1 of Mycobacterium sp. E2462. NCBI lineage: Bacteria > Bacillati > Actinomycetota > Actinomycetes > Mycobacteriales > Mycobacteriaceae > Mycobacterium > Mycobacterium sp. E2462. The sequence goes on along the minus strand of NZ_LZKC01000260.1, from coordinate 9,680 downwards.
CGGCGTCCACGTCGCCGTCCTGGACTACTCCGAGCACGCGCTGTCGGCCGGCGACGACGCGCAGGCCGCGGCGTACGTCGAGGCGTCGGTGTCCGGCAAGACGGTGTGGGGCGTGGGCATCGCGCCGTCGATCACCACCGCGTCGTTGCGCGCCGTCGTGTCGGCGGTCAACCGGGCGGCGCGCTGAGCTCTTGGTCAGCTAGCCCGGCCGTCGCGCCGAGCCGCCGCCCAGCGACGAACGACGCTGCGCGGCGGCTTGGGGAAGTAGGGGATGAGGTGCCTGGTCCGTTCGGTTTCTTCGTTGAAGTCGTGCAGGTGGGCGGTCAGCAAGTCCTTCAGCAACAGGTGACCTTGATCGGCGCCCGCCGGCGATAGGACCCGCAACGGCAGGCCTTCCGTTTCGGCGAAGACATTCGCGGCGTGCCGCAAGGTTGCCCGCGCGCTGACGGCGCCGCCTCCCGGCGTGGGAACGGGTCCGGCACGCATCACCTCGGCGACCAGGAAGGCCTCCAGCGGGTCGGTCGTGTAGTCACGGGTCAGATGCATCCCGGTCCGGGTGATCTTCTCGGTGAGCACGGATCGTGACAGCATCAGCACGGATACGACGTAGGCGGTGATCGTGGCGATGATCACCGGGAGCATGGTGGGCCAAGCGCGGGTGAGCTCGAGGGTGAAGGCGATGGCCGCGAAGGGTGCCCGCATGAGGCCGCAGACCACGGCGGCCAGGCCCAGCATCGCCCAAAATCCGGGAAACACGTGTGGAAGCCACTGCCCGACGAACGCTCCGAGCGCACTGCCGATCATGAAGACGGGAGCGAATACACCACCCGAGGTTCCCGAGCCAAGCGACAGCGCCCAAATTGCGGTCTTCACCACGAGAATGCCGACGATCAGCGACAGGCCGGCCCGCCCGGTGAGTAGCGAATCGATCACGTTGTAACCGACGCCGAGAGCATGGGGTTCGACCAGGCCACCCACGCCGATGAGCAGACCGCCGATGGCCGGCCACCACATCCAATGGATCGGCAGCCGCGGAAAGACATTCTCGGCCCAGAAAACCAGGTGTGACGCGCCGATAGCCACCAGGGCGCCGGCCAGCCCGATTGCTGCGGCCAAAATATCTATGGGCCAGGCGATTTCAGGTATGCGCACCTCAACCGGAAAGACCGCCCCGGCGCCCAGGATGAACGTGCGCATGACGGTGGCCATGGCGACCGCGCTGGCCACTGGGACCAAGCTGCGCGGCCGGAATTCAAAGAGCAGCAACTCGACCGCCAGCAAGATGGACGCCAAAGGAGCGTTGAAGGTGGCCGCAATGCCACCGGCGGCACCGGAGGCGAGCAGGATCTTTCGCTCGTCTGCGGTCAGATGCAAGAACTGGGCGACAACCGATCCCATCGCGCCGCCAGTCATGACGATCGGGCCCTCGGCACCGAACGGACCGCCGGTTCCGATGCTAATGGCTGCCGAAATCGGTTTGAGAATCGCCACTTTCGGTTCAACCCGGCTGCTGCCGGTGAGGATTACCTCGATGGTCTCGGGCATACCGTGGCCGCGAACCTGGTCCGATCCGTACCGAGCCATCAGGCCGATCACCAGACCACCGGCAACCGGCGCACCCAATATCAGCCACCATGGATGGTGGTTATCGACGGGAGATACCAGGGCATCCGAAAGACGTTGATAGAAAACAACGTTGGTGACTAATCCGATGAGCTTGAGCAGACACCACGCCACCCCCGCCGATAGTGCGCCGATGAACAGCGCCACGCTGGTGGTCAGCAACACCCGCCGATCGACGGAGAAATCCGCCAGCGGTCCACTCACTCAATTGTCCTCACTGCTGCGATGGACGATGCCGCCACGCAGTCGCCGCTTTGGATCGGTCCCCCAGGACGCCAGGCGCATGACGCTTTTGCGCTCACCGCAATGGCTCGCTCATGGTAACAATTGGGCCTCAGACCAGCGCCTGGGAACTTCCCGGGTGCCGGCTGAGAACACGCTGGGATCGCCGCCCAAGGGTGGAGATCAGAACAGCGCGAGCTGGGTGTCGGCCGGCGTTGCGTCGATGAACTCCTGAATGGTGGCGCCGCCGATTACGGCGGCGACGCCGTCCATGAACTGCGCGTCGGAGACGACCGGCACGCCCAGCTGCTGGGCCTGGAAGCCTTTGCCCTGTCCGGGTGCGTCGTCGTTACACACCACCAGCGAAGTCTCGCGGTCGACTACGTCGGAGTAGGCCAGCCCGGCGTGCAGGATCCGCTCGACCATCTCCTCGTGGGTGCGCCGTACCTCGGCGGCCAGCGCCACCCGCATGCCCTGGACCAACGGCCGGCCCCGCACATACGGGCCGGGATTGAGATACGGGCACGGCATCCGCGACGCCAGCACCTTCAACGGTCGCAGCTCGTCGTGGGTGACCCGGCCGTTCGGCCAGCGGCGCCGGGTCACCGGGCGCACCGGCAACCAGACGTCGCGCTCCCGGGCCCGCCGCAGCGCCGGCGCCAGCACGCCGGTCAGCACCAGGGCGTCGTCGAAGGCGTCGTGGGGGCGCTGCTGGGCCACACCCCAGTGCGCCGCCAGGGTTTCCAGCCGCAGGTTCTCGGTGCCCAGCTCCAGCCTGCGGGCCAGCTCGACGGTGCACATCACGGTGTCGACGGGCAGCTCGGCGCCCGCCAGCTCGGCCTCGGCGGCCAGGAACGAGTAGTCGAACGCGACGTTGTGCGCCACCAGCGTCCGGCCGCGCAGCACCTCGATCACGTCGCCGACGATGTCGGCGAACTGTGGCTGGTCCTCCAGCATGGCGGCGGTGAGGCCGTGCACGTGCGTGGGGCCGGGATCCACCCCGGGGTTGAGCAGGCTCACCACCGACTGCTCGACGCGGCCGTGCGCGTCCAGGCCCAGGACCGCGAGGCTGATGACGCGGGCCTGCCCCGGCCGGAACCCGGAGGTTTCGACGTCGATCACCGCCCAACCCCCGTCCGGCGCGCCGGAGGGGCGGCCCCAGGAATTCATGAACGTCAGGATGGCACGTCCGACCGACATCGCCCGGTCGTTGAGCGGCCGTGTCGGTACGAATTCGATGCCGGCGCTCGCCCGCCCTTAAAATGCCCGGGTGGTCACCCCCCGCGCACGCCTCGCCCTCGCCGCCGGCGCGAGCGCGCGCTGGGCGTCCCGGGTGACCGGGCGCGGCGCGGGCGCGATGATCGGCGGCCTGGTGGCCATGACGCTGGACCGCTCGGTGCTGCGGCAGCTCGGCGCCGGCCGGCGCACGGTGGTGGTGACCGGCACCAACGGCAAGTCGACCACGACGCGGATGACCTCGGCCGCCCTGGGCACGCTGGGGCCGGTGGCCACCAACGCCGAGGGCGCCAACATGGACGCCGGCCTGGTCGCCGCGCTGGCCACCCATCGCGAGGCCGGGCTGGCCGCCCTCGAGGTCGACGAGATGCACGTGCCGCACGTCTGCGACGCGGTCGATCCCCGCGTCGTCGTGCTGCTCAACCTGTCCCGCGACCAGCTGGACCGCGTCGGCGAGATCAACGTCATCGAACGCACGCTGCGCGCCGGCCTGGCCCGGCACCCCGGGGCGGTGGTCGTCGCCAACTGCGACGACGTGCTGATGACCTCGGCGGCCTACGACAGCCCGCACGTGGTGTGGGTGGCGGCCGGCGGTTCCTGGGCGAACGACTCGGTCAGCTGCCCCCGCAGCGGCGAGGTCATCGTGCGCGACGCGAACCACTGGTACTCCACCGGCGCCGACTTCAAACGCCCCAGCCCGCACTGGTGGTTCGACGACGACACCCTCTACGGCCCCGACGGCCTGGCCCTGCCGATGCGGTTGGCCCTGCCCGGCGCCGTGAACCGCGGCAACGCGGCGCAGGCCGTCGCCGCCGACGCCGCGCTCGGCGCCGACCCCGCCAAGGCCGTCGCGGCCGTCGCGACCGTCGACGAGGTGGCCGGCCGCTACCGCACGGTGGCGGTGGGCGCGCATCAGGCGCGGATCCTGCTGGCGAAGAATCCGGCCGGGTGGCAGGAGGCGCTGTCGATGGTGGACAAGCACGCGGCCGGGGTGGTGATCGCCGTCAACGGGCAGGTGCCCGACGGGGAGGACCTGTCCTGGTTGTGGGACGTGCGCTTCGAGCACGTAGGAAACGCCTTCAGGGGGCCAGTCGTGGCGGCCGGTGAACGGGGCACCGACCTCGCGGTGCGCCTGGGCTACGCGGGCGTCGCGCACACGCTGGTGCACGACACCGTCGCGGCGATCGCGTCGTGCCCGCCCGGGCGGGTCGAGGTCGTCGCCAACTACACCGCGTTCCTGCAGCTGCAACGGGCGTTGGCGCGCCGTGGCTGACCCGGTGCGCATCGGGCTGGTGCTCCCCGACGTGATGGGCACCTACGGCGACGGCGGCAACGCCGTGGTGCTGCGCCAACGGCTGCGGGCGCGCGGCATCGCCGCCGACGTCGTCGAGATCACGCTCGACGACCCGGTGCCCGAGTCGCTCGACCTGTACACGCTCGGCGGGGCCGAGGACTACGCCCAACGCCTGGCCACCCGGCACCTGCTGCGCTACCCGGGCCTGCAGCGCGCGGCGGAGCGCGGCGCCCCCGTGCTGGCGATCTGCGCCGCCGTGCAGGTGCTCGGCCACTGGTATGAGACGTCGGCGGGAGAGCGCGTCGACGGCGTCGGCATGCTCGACGCCACCACCGTCCCGCAGGCCGCGCGCACCATCGGCGAGCTGGTGACCACGCCGGCGCTGGCCGGGTTGACGCAGCGCCTGACCGGTTTCGAGAACCACCGCGGCGGCACCACCCTGGGCCCCGCAGCGGCCCCGTTGGGCGCGGTCGTCAAGGGCGCGGGCAACCGGGCCGGTGACGGCGTCGACGGCGCGGTGCAGGGCAGCGTCGTCGCGACCTACATGCACGGGCCGTGTCTGGCCCGCAACCCCGAACTGGCCGACCTGCTGCTGAGCAAGGTGGTGGGTGAGCTGGCACCGCTGGAGCTGCCCGAGGTTGAGTTGCTGCGCCGCGAACGACTGGCGGCGCGATGAGGCCGGGGGTCGTCGGCGGTGCCCTGGTCGTCGCGGCCGCGCTGGCGCCTGCGGCGCCCGCCCACGCCGCCCCGGAGGTCCCGATGGGCCGGTACACCGTGCTCTACACCGACAACGACAAGACGACGGCGTGGGTGTTCGCCCCGTGCGGGTCGGACTGCACGGTGGCGACGTCGCAGGACGGCGGGAACTTCGTGATCAGCTGGGAGTTCGACCTCGTCGCCGGGCGCTGGACCCACAGTGGGGCGGCCCAGGCGCCGTGCGCCAACGGGGCGTCCGCTCCGGCGACCGTCGACTACAGCTTCGACGCCGTGTCGCTGGCCGGCGAGGGCCGGACGACGATGTCGGCGGGGTGCGGCGAGCCGGGCTCGACCGTCACCCGGGCGTTTCAGCTCACCAAGGGCTGAGCGGCGTCAGGCCATCGCCCGGCGGCCGGTCAGCGCGCGGCCCAGCGTCAGCTCGTCGGCGAATTCCAGGTCGCCGCCCATCGGCAGCCCGGACGCGATGCGCGTCACGGTCAGCCCCGGGATGTCGCGCAGCATCCGCACCAGGTAGGTGGCGGTCGCCTCGCCCTCGGTGTTGGGGTCGGTCGCGATGATCACCTCGGTGATGTCGACGTCGTCGACCCGCGCCCCGATCCGGCTGAGCAGCTCGCGAATCCGCAGCTGGTCGGGGCCCACTCCGGACAGCGGGTCCAGCGCCCCACCCAGCACGTGGTAGCGGCCGCGGAATTCGCGGGTGCGCTCGACGGCCTGGACGTCCTTGGGCTCCTCGACCACGCACACCAGCGAACCGTCCCGGCGGGGATCGGCGCAGATGCGGCAGCGCTCGTTGTCGGAGACGTTGCCGCACACCGCGCAGAACCGCACGCCGTCGCGGACCTTGCCCAGCACCGCGGTCAGCCGGTCGATGTCCGGCGGCTCCACCGACAACAGGTGAAAGGCGATGCGCTGCGCGCTCTTCGGACCGATCCCCGGCAGCTTGCCGAGCTCGTCGATCAAATCCTGGACGGGTCCTTCGAACATGTCGGCGGGATCAAAGCCCCGGGATCTGGGTCGGCGGCTGGCCCGCCGGCGGGCCACCCAGGCCGCCAGCCAGCGCCCCCAGCCGCTCCTGCGCCATCCGGGTGACCTGCCCCGAGGCGTCGGACATGGCACCCACGATCAAGTCCTGCAGGGTTTCGACGTCCGAGGGGTCGACGACCTGGGGGTCGATCTTCACCGCGACCACCTCGCCGCTGCCCTTGACGACGACCTCGACCAGGCCCCCGCCGGCCTGGCCACGCACCTCGGCGTTCGCCAGCTGCTGCTGGGCCTCCATGAGTTTCTGCTGCATCTGCTGGGCTTGGGCCAGCAGCGCCGACATGTCGCCTCCGGGTTGCATGACGGTCCCCTCGCATCTTGGTCTCGAGTTGGTTTCGCTCGTGTCTGTCCGGCGATTCGAAACACCCAGCGTAGACCGCGCGGAGCTAGGTTTGCGCCGTGGACCTACCAGTGAGCAGGCGTGTCGGCATCCGATCCCTCATCGGCATGATCGTCGCCGCGTCGACAGTGATCATCCCGAACGCCACGGCGGCCCCGTCCAACATCGCGGGCATGGTCGTCTTCATCGACCCAGGCCACAACGGCTCCAACGACGGCTCCATCAACCGTCAGGTGCCGACCGGCCGCGGCGGCACCAAGGACTGCCAGACCAGCGGCACGGCCACCAACACCGGCTACATGGAGCACAGCTTCACCTGGGACACCGCGCTGCGGGTGCGCGCCGAGTTGAACGCCCTCGGCGTCCGCACCGCCCTGTCGCGCGCCAACGACACCGGGCTGGGTCCGTGCGTCGACGAGCGCGCCAACGCGGCCAACGCCTTGCACCCCAACGCGGTGCTGAGCATCCACGCCGACGGCGGACCGCCGTCGGGCCGGGGCTTCCACGTCAACTACTCGGCCCCGCCGCTCAACCAGGTGCAGGCCGGGCCGTCGGTGCAGTACGCGCGCATCATGCGAGACCAGTTGCAGGCCTCCGGCATTCCGCCGGCCAACTACATCGGGCAGAGCGGGCTCTACGGTCGTTCCGACCTGACCGGCCTGAACCTGGCGCAGTACCCGTCGATCCTCGTCGAGTGCGGCAACATGAAGAACCCCGCGGATTCGGCGCTGATGGAGTCCGCGGAGGGCCGGCAGAAATACGCCGACGCCCTGGTGCGCGGCGTCGCGGGATTCCTGGCCTCGCAGGGGCAGGCCCGCTAGCTACCCGGCGTCTCCAGTTCGCGCTTGAGGTTGCCCAGCACCTCGCCCTGAATTCGCTTCAGCCCCAACGGCGCAAAGGTCTTCTCGAAGAAGCCCTTGACGCCGCCGGCGCCGGTCCAGGTGGTCTTGACGGTCACGCTGGAGCCGGGGCCCGCGGGCGCCACCGTCCAGTTGGTGACCATCGAGGAGTTGGCGTCCTTTTCGATCACGGTGTGCCCCGCGACGTCGACGGCGGCCTGCACGTCACGCACCCGGGACTTGGTGGCCTGCAGCTTCCACTTCGCCACGGTTCCCTGACCCTGGCCACCCTGCACCACCTGGTAGTCGCTGTACTGGGGAGACAGGATTTTCGGGCGCACCGTCTGGTAGTCCGCGACGGCGGCGAGGGTGGCCCCGGGCTCGGCGTTGATCAAGATCGTGCTCTCTGCGCTCACCTGTCCCACGGCGAATCCTCCTTGAATTGTGGCGTGCTGATCACCCGCTTCTGCGGCCCGCGCGCGGGTGCACGGGCCGGTGTCGAAGACTAGGGTATCTCTGGTGGGTGTTCCCGGATCTGCACTCTCTACCCACCAGTCGGGCGTCGACCGGTTGCTGGCGAGTTACCGATCGATTCCCGCGACGTCCGCCGTCCGGCTGGCCAAACCCACCTCAAACCTGTTCCGCGCCCGTGCCAAACGCGACGCGCCCGGCCTGGACACCTCCGGCCTGACCGGCGTCCTCGGCGTGGACGCCGACGGTCGCACCGCCGACGTCGCCGGCATGTGCACGTATGCGGACCTGGTCGCCGCCACCCTGCCGTACGGCCTTTCGCCGCTGGTGGTTCCGCAACTGAAGACCATCACCCTGGGCGGCGCGGTCAGCGGCCTGGGCATCGAGTCCGCGTCGTTCCGCAACGGCCTGCCCCACGAGTCGGTGCTGGAGATGGACATCCTCACCGGCGCCGGGGATTTGGTCACCGCGTCGCGCACCCAGCATGCCGACCTGTTCCGCGCCTTCCCGAATTCCTATGGGACGCTGGGTTATTCGACGCGGTTGCGGATCGAGCTGGAGCCCGTCGCGCCGTTTGTGGCACTGCGCCACATCAGGTTTCACACGTTGCCCGACCTGCTCGCGGCACTGGAGCGCATCGTCGACACCGGCGGCCACGGCGGCCTGCCGGTCGACTACCTCGACGGGGTGGTCTTCTCGCCCGACGAGAGCTACCTGTGCGTCGGGCGGCGGACCACCACCCCGGGACCGGTCAGCGACTACACCGGGGCGGGGATCTACTACCAGTCGATCCGCCACGACGGCGCGAACGGCGCCGTCAAAGACGACCGGCTGACCATCCACGACTACTTCTGGCGCTGGGACACCGACTGGTTCTGGTGCTCCCGGGCGCTCGGCCTGCAGAACCCGCGGGTGCGGCGTTGGTGGCCGCGCCGCTACCGGCGCAGCAGCGTCTATTCGAAACTCATTGCCCTGGACCGCCGTTTCGGGGTGTCGGACCGGATCGAGCGGCGCCGCGGCCGCCCGGAGCGTGAGCGGGTGGTGCAGGACATCGAGGTCCCGGTCGAACGGACCTGCGACTTCCTGGAATGGTTCACGGCCACGGTGCCGATCGCCCCGATCTGGTTGTGCCCGGTGCGGTTACGCGATCCCGACGGCTGGCCGCTGTACCCGATGCGGCCGGACCGCACCTACGTCAACGTCGGCTTCTGGTCCTCGGTACCCGCCGGGCCGGAGGGGAGCGCGGCGGGCGCGACCAACCGCGCCATCGAGGCGAAGGTGAGCGAGCTCGACGGGCACAAATCGCTGTACTCAGACTCCTTCTACTGCCGCGACGAATTCGCCGAGTTGTACGGCGGCGAGGCCTACAGCACGGTCAAGAAGGCTTACGATCCCCATGCCCGTCTTCTCGATCTCTACGCAAAGGCGGTACAACGGCGATGACGACGACGCGGGAACCGTTCCGTACCAGCAGCGGCAAACTCACCATGGCGCAGATCCTGGAGATCTTCGCCGCGACCGGCCGCCACCCGTTGAAGTTCACCGCCTATGACGGCAGCACCGCGGGATGTGCGGACGCCGAGCTCGGCCTGGAGCTGCGGACCCCCCGCGGGGCCACCTACCTGGCCACGGCGCCGGGCGAGCTCGGCCTGGCCCGCGCGTACGTCGCGGGTGACTTGCAGCCCTGCGGGGTGCATCCCGGCGACCCCTACGAGTTGCTCAAGACGCTGACCGACCGGGTGCAGTTCAAGCGGCCCCCGGCGCGGGTGCTGGCGCAGGTCGTGCGGTCGCTGGGGGTCGAGCGGCTGGTGCCGATCGCGCCGCCGCCGCAGGAGACCCGACCGCGGTGGCGACGGGTCGCCGACGGGCTGATGCACACCAAGAGCCGCGACGCCGA
>NZ_LZKC01000259.1:0-5701 GCF_001672685.1 Mycobacterium sp. E2462 | reverse complement strand
GGGGCGGTCTAGGAGGCGGCGGGGGCGGCGGGTTGATCGGCCTGGCGGGCCGGATCCTGGACGCGGTGGGTGACCTGGTCGGTTCGGCGGACGACGGCGGCGCCGACCCGCTTGACGGCGACCTCGGCGACCTCGGCGACCTCGGGGACGACCTCGACGGCGACCCCCTGCACGACGACGAGCCCGACGACCGGGACGACGACCCGGGCGACACCGACGACCCCGACGAGCCGGACGAGACCGACGAGCCCGAGAACGCCGTCCCGCCCGGGGTGCCGGAGCCCACGGAGCCCCCCGGGGACACCCAACCGGTCGGCGCGACCCCGCAACCACCCGCGCCGCCGGCGTCCGGTCCGGAGCCGGGGCCACCGCCGGCGCCCGCACCGCCAGGTGCCCTGGCCGACGCGCCCGCCGACCCCGCGGCACCCCCAGCGCACGAAGCGTCGACGCCCTGCGAAATCGCGGCCGATCAGCTGCCGCAGGCGGGCCAGTGACGTCCCGGGCGGCCCCTACTTCAGCAGCGCGACGATCTTGTCTTCCAGCGGGGCTGGCACGGCGTCGGGATCGAGCGGGTCGGTCCCGGGCAACTGCTCCTCAGGATCGGCGAAGGCGCGATACGTCTTGTCGCCGGCGAGCGTGTACAGCAGGTACCCGGTCAGCAACGCCCGCACCGATCGCTGCGTGCGCCGGTGCTGGCCGCCGAGCCCGAGCACCTGCGTCAGCCGCCGGCCCTCGGCAGCCCGTCGGGACACTCGAACCGGACGGTCGGGGAAGCCGCCATTCGGTCGATCACCATGCCGTACGAGGTGTCCACCCCGTCGGAGGCGGACCGCATCGCCGCCAACCACTCGTCGCGGATGTCGTTGTCCACGTAGGGCATGACGTCATGCCGCAGCACGTCTTCGGCGGCCTGCCGGTCGCCCACGCCCGTCGTCACCGTGCCGGCCGCGCCCAGCCACACCGGGCGCTGCCCCGCGGTGCGGTCGTCGAGGGCGACGGCCGTCGCCACCTTGGAATCGACCAGGAACCACAGATTGTCGCGCAGCGACTCGCAGCGCTGGGCCGCCGCGCGCAGCTCGGTGGCCACCACGTTGGCGGCGTCGCAGTGCTGTTGCAAGAACCGCACCGCGGCGTCGCCGCCCGGCCCGGTCCACGCCGCGGCGAGCTCGGCCAGCTGGGCGCGCTGCAGCCTTGCCGCCTCCTGCGCCGCCACCCCCGCCGCGCGCAGGTCGGCGCAGTCGCGGTCGAGGGCCCGCAGGTCCAGACCGTCCTGATCCTCGTAGCGCTCGCGCACCTGGGCGGGATGGTCGGTGAGGCCGGGTTGCTGATAGCCCAGCGCGTGGCAGGCCGTCACGTAGCTCTGCGTGTGCTCGACGGCGGGCCGGCCCTCCTCGAGCCGCCCGGCGACGTCCAACCGGTCGGCCACGGTCACGCGATCCGTTGCGTCGCATAGGCTTCCGCCTCGGCGTAACGGTCGGCGCTGGATCGCACGTTGCCGGCGACCTCCACCGACGCCTGCCACCACTGCGACACCGCGGCCGCCAACCGCTCCAACTCCCCGCGCAGCGCGTCGCCGCGAGCCGCATGCGCGCGACCCGCGACCGCCCCGCCGAACCCCAACCTGGCCAGGTGGTCACTGGCCGCCCGGCCGATCAGTTCGGCGGCCGCCTCGAGCTGGCCCGCGACGCGATAGGCGGCGGCGACGTCGATCTCGGTGGGCGCGAGGGCAATGGGGCGCGTTCCCCTGTCGAATTTCATGCCTAATCCGACGCCCGCCGGCTCGCCGGGGTTCCGCCGGCGCGGATCAGTGGGCGGCGCTGACCGCCTCGGCGACCCGGGTGGCGACGCGCTGTGCGACGTCGGCCTCGGGCGCCTCTACCATGACCCGGATCATCGGCTCGGTTCCGGAGGGCCGCAACAGGATTCGGCCGGTGTCACCCAGCTCCGCCTCGGCCTGCCCGACGGCGGACCGCACCGACGGGGCGGCGGCGGCGGTGGCCTTGTCGGCGACGGTGACGTTGATCAGCACCTGCGGCAACGTCTGCATCGGCGCGGCGAGGTCGGCCAGCGCCGAGCCGGTCTGCACCATCCGGGTCATCAGCCGCAGCCCGGTGACCACGCCGTCGCCGGTGGAGCCGAGCGTGGGCATGACGATGTGCCCGGATTGCTCGCCGCCCAGGCTGTAGTCGCCGGCCCGCAGTTCCTCCAGGACGTAGCGGTCCCCGACGGCCGTGGTCCGCACGGTGATGCCGGCCGCGCGCATGGCCAGGTGCAACCCGAGGTTGCTCATCACGGTCGTGACCAGCGTGTCGGAGGCGAGTTCGCCCGCGTCACGCATGGCCAGCGCGAGCACCACCATGATCGCGTCGCCGTCGACGAGGGCGCCGTTGGCGTCGATCGCCAGGCAGCGGTCGGCGTCCCCGTCGTGCGCCAGGCCCAGGTCGGCGCGGTGCGCCACGACCGCCGCGCGCAGGGAGTCCAGGTGCGTCGACCCGCAGTTGTCGTTGATGTTCAGGCCGTTGGGGTCGGCGTTGATCGCGATCACCCGCGCGCCGGCGGCGCGGTAGGCGCGCGGCGCCACCGACGACGCGGCGCCGTGGGCGCAGTCGACCACCACCGTCAGGCCGTCGAGGCGCAGCGTGCTGGCCTTGCTCAGGTGGCGCAGGTAGCGCTCCGCGGCGTCCTCGGCGTCGATGACCCGGCCGATGCCCGCCCCGACCGGGCGCGACCCGACGTCTGCCCGCAGCAGCGCCTCAATCTGGTCCTCGGTGCCGTCGTCGAGCTTGTGCCCGCCGGGACCGAAAATCTTGATGCCGTTGTCGGGCATCGGGTTGTGCGACGCCGAGATCATCACTCCGAAATCGGCGTCATACGCGCCGGTCAGGTAGGCCACCGCCGGGGTGGGCAGCACGCCGACCCGCAGCGCGTCGACGCCCTGGCTGGTCAACCCGGCGATCACCGCGGCCTCGAGCATCTCGCCGCTGGCCCGCGGGTCGCGACCGATCACCGCGACCCGGCGGCCGGGGGCGCCGGAGCTGGCCAGGCGCCGCGCGGCCGCTGCACCCAGCGCCAGCGCCAGCTCCGCGGTCAACTCGCGATTGGCGACCCCACGAACACCGTCGGTGCCGAATAGTCGACCCATCGGACAAACCTCTCACAGTTGACGGTCCAGCACCTAACGTGCCCGTTCCTTTCTGACCGAAACGGGACGCGTTCGTGCGCAGACACGCCGACAACCGCGCACAACGTCTCTCGCGAGATGCCGGGTTGTGGCCGGAAAGCGACTGCTGATCAGCGCTTGCTGTACTGCGGCGCCTTGCGGGCTTTCTTAAGCCCGTACTTCTTGCGCTCGGTGGCGCGCGGGTCGCGGGTGAGGAAGCCGGCCTTCTTCAGCGGAGGACGGTCGTCCGGCGACGCCAGGATCAGCGCCCGCGCGATGCCCAGGCGCAGCGCGCCGGCCTGCCCCGAGGGGCCGCCGCCGTGCAGCAGCGCGTAGATGTCGAAGCTCTCCAGCCGATCCACGGTCACCAGCGGCGCCTTGATCAGCTGCTGGTGCACCTTGTTGGGGAAGTAGTCCTCGAGGCTGCGCCCGTTGAGGGTGAACTTGCCGGTGCCGGGCACCAGGCGCACCCGCACCACCGCCTCTTTACGACGGCCGACGGTCTGGATGGGCCGCTCGAACACGTAGGACTCGCCGGGCGCCACCGCGGACTCGGCCGCGACGTCGGTGATGTCCGCTTCCACGGCTTCCGGGGCCTCGAGGCCCTCGGTCGTTTCGGTCACTGGGCCACCTGCTTGATCTCGTAAGGAACCGGCTGCTGCGCGGCGTGGGGATGCTGCGGGCCGGCGTAGACGTGCAGCTTGCGCTGGATCTGACGGCTGAGCTTGTTCTTCGGCAGCATGCCGACGATCGCGTTCTCGACGACGCGGGTCGGGTGCTTCTCCAACAGCTCGCCGATGGTGCGGCTGGTCAGACCGCCGGGATACCCCGAGTGCCGGTAAGCCAGCTTGTCGCGCAGCTTGTCGCCGCTGAGCGCGATCTTCTCGGCGTTGACGACGATGACGAAGTCCCCGCCATCGACATTGGGGGCGAACGTCGGCTTGTGCTTGCCGCGCAGCAGGGTGGCTGCCGCGACGGCAAGGCGGCCAAGCACCACGTCCGTGGCGTCGATGACGTACCACGACCGCGTGGTGTCACCCGCCTTGGGCGCATAGGTGGGCACAGCGCTTACCTTCTTCTCTCGAGGTGGATCCCGGCCAAAGCCAGGTATCGGTCAGGCGTTGCGCGGTGGGGTGTGTCTCGGCGACCGACGTTGACCCGAGGCCCCGGCGTACCGCGCGCCAACGGAGCAGCTTACCGACCCGCGTCCCCGCAGGTCAAAATGACTGCGTGGTCCCGTCGGCTCTCCTCCGTCGGGACCACGCAGGGGTCTTCGTCGGCCGGCTACCGCGACCAGGTGCCCGCCGCGCGCCGATCGGCGTCCGCCACCTCTTCCGCGCCGTCGCGCACCGCGTTGCCGAGCTCGGACAGGATCTCGTTGAGGGCGGTGGCCGCTTGCTGCCACCTGGCCTGCTCTACCTGGTAGGCGGCCGCGGCCTCGCGGGTCCATAGCTGCTGCAACGGGGCGATCTCGGAGCGCAGCTCATCGAGCGCGGCGTTGAAGCGGGCCGAGGTCAGGTGGATCTCGTGCCGCACCGAGTGTTCGATCTCGCCGAAGTCATACGACAGCACCGGGTCCACGGCATTCCTCCTCGGGTCACAGGTTCCCGCCGGCGGCGGCGACGTGCTGGGCGTGGCGGTCACCGGCCTCCTGCAGGGTGGCGGCGTTGTGGCGGATGCTCTCGGCGATGGCGCGCAGCGCGTGGTAGAGCCGCAGGGACTCGGCGTTCCAGCGATCCATCACCTCCTTGAACCGGGCCGCCGCGAGCCCGCCCCACACCGCCGGCGGCACCGCGCCCATGCGGCCGGTGAAGGCGCCCAGCATCGCGCGGATCTCCTCGTTGCGCGCATCCGTCGTGGCGGCGACCGTCCGCATCATGTCGAAGTCGGTGTTCATTGCGTCGTGGACCGCCATACTTATTTCGACAGTGAGGACAGCGTTTCGGTTCCCTCGGATCTGCGCCCGTCAGCCGATCGCGTGGGCGGACCGCACCGCCTGCTCGCACACGGCGCGCACGGCCTCCTCGCCGCCCGGCCCGCTCTGGCAGCCGACGCTGATCCGGACGGGACCGTCGAGCAGCACCGTCCACCGGACCTGGTGGCCGGGACGGACCTCGCGGTAGGTCACCGCCGGGCGCCCGGCACTGGTGCCGGCCGGGTTGAAGTCGACGAACACGCCGCCCGGCGCGGCGTCGATCGCGCGCTTGAGCCGTTCGGCGGTGCCGCGCAGCGTCTCACCGGCGACGGGCGACTGGGTGACGAGCAGCGCGACCTGCGGGTCCGACGGCGAGGAGACCTGCACGCGCGCAGAGCCGGGCCCGGTGGTCACCCGCTGCGTCGGCCAGTCCGCGGGCACGGTCAGCGCGACCCGGCCCTCCACGAGAAAGGTTGTCGCCGGCGCGACCGTCACCCGCCGCGCGGTGACCGCGCCGCCCCCGTTGTCGGTCCACACCGCCGGTGCCGCGACGGCCAGGGCGGCGGTGGTCGCCCCGAGCGCGGTCCGCGCGCGCCGGCGCGACGCGCGCGCTGCGCCGGTCGGCG
>NZ_LZKC01000258.1:0-42315 GCF_001672685.1 Mycobacterium sp. E2462 | reverse complement strand
GCATCAGGAAGTTGACCACCTTCACCTGCTGCATCTCGGCTTTGATCATGAAGCGCAGCCCCGGTACCCGACCGGCGGCCCGCCCGCCGCCCCGCCCACGGGGGCGCAGCACGCGCCGCCCAGCGGGCCCCAGCACGCGCCGCAGATCTACCGCTCGACGGCCTCGGCGAGCGCGGCGGCGCCCCCCACCACCGCCGAGCCCGCGGTGCTGCAGACGGGCCGCATCGGGGGCGACTCGTCGGTGCTCGCGACGTCGATGATGAAGATCCTGCGGCCCGGCAAGGCGCTGGAATCGACGCCCGGCGCCATCACCATCGGCCGCGCCAACGACAACGACATCGTCATCCCCGAGGTGCTCGCCTCGCGCCACCACGCCACGCTGATCCCCGGTCCCAACGGCACCGAGATCCACGACAACCGCAGCATCAACGGCACCTTCGTCAACGGCTCCCGCGTCGACTCCGCCCTGTTGCACGACGGCGACGTCGTCACGATCGGCAACATCGACCTCGTCTTCCACGGCGGCACCCTGGCCCGCCGCGACCAGGCCGCCACCGCCACCCGCACCGGCGGCCTCGACGTGCGCGGCGTGACATGGACGATCGAGACCACCAAGACGCTGCTGGACAACATCTCGCTGACCGCGCAGCCCGGCACGCTCACGGCGGTCATCGGCCCGTCGGGCGCCGGCAAGTCGACCTTCGCGCGGCTGGTCGCCGGCTACACCCACCCGACCACCGGCACGGTGTCCTTCGAGGGCCACAACATCCACGCCGAGTACGCCTCGTTGCGCAGCCGCATCGGGATGGTCCCGCAGGACGACGTGGTGCACGGTCAGCTGACCGTCCAGCAGGCGCTGATGTACGCCGCGGAGCTGCGCCTGCCGCCCGACACCACGAAGGAGGACCGGGCGCAGGTGGTCGCGCGGGTGCTCGAGGAACTCGAGATGACCAAGCACCTGCACACCCGGGTCGACAAGCTGTCCGGCGGGCAGCGGAAGCGGGCCTCGGTGGCGTTGGAGCTGCTCACCGGCCCGTCGCTGCTGATCCTCGACGAGCCGACCTCGGGCCTGGACCCGGCGCTGGACCGGCAGGTGATGACCATGCTGCGCCAGCTCGCCGACGCCGGGCGCGTGGTGCTGGTGGTCACCCACTCGCTGACCTACCTCGACGTCTGCGACCAGGTGCTGCTGCTGGCGCCGGGCGGCAAGACCGCGTTCTGCGGGCCGCCCAGCCAGATCGGCGCCGCCATGGGCACCACCAACTGGGCGGACATCTTCAGCGGCGTCGCCAACGACCCCGACGGCGCGCAGGCGCGCTACCTGGCGCGGACCGGGCCGCCGCCGCCCCCGCCGCCCGCGGAGAAACCGGCCGAGCTGGGCGACCCGTCGCACACCAGCCTGTTCCGGCAGTTCTCCACGATCGCCCGCCGGCAGATGCGGCTGATCGTCTCCGACCGCGGCTACTTCGTCTTCCTCGCGGTGCTGCCGTTCATCATGGGATCGCTGTCGATGTCGGTGCCCGGCGATGTCGGGTTCGGCATCCCCAACCCGATGGGCGCGGCGCCCAACGAGCCCGGCCAGATCCTGGTGCTGCTCAACGTCGGCGCCGTGTTCATGGGCACCGCGCTGACCATCCGAGACCTGATCGGCGAGCGCGCCATCTTCCTGCGCGAGCAGGCGGTCGGGCTGTCCACCTCCGCGTACCTGCTGGCGAAGGTCTGCGTGTACACCGTGTTCGCGATCGTCCAGTCGGCGATCGTCACCGTCATCACGGTCATCGGCAAGGGCGCGCCGACCCAGGGCGCCGTGGCCCTGGGCAAGCCGGCGCTCGAGCTGTTCGCCGACATCGCGCTGACCTGCGTCGCCTCGGCGATGCTCGGCCTCGCCCTGTCGGCGATCGCGAAGTCCAACGAGCAGATCATGCCGCTGCTCGTGGTCGCCGTCATGTCGCAGCTGGTGTTCTCGGGCGGGATGATCCCCGTAACGAACCGCGTCGGACTCGACCAGATGTCGTGGGTAACCCCGGCACGGTGGGGGTTCGCGGCCTCGGCCTCCACCGCCGATCTCATCAAGCTGGTGCCCGGCCCGTTGACGCCGAAAGACTCGCACTGGCATCACACGCCGGGGGCCTGGTGGTTCGACATCGGCATGCTGGCGCTGATCAGCGCCGGCTACCTCGGCTTCGTGCGCTGGAGGATCCGGCTGAAAGGCGGCTGAGCGCCGCGTGCGTCAGGCCCCCTTGCGCAGCACCTGGTCGGCCGCCGCCCGCATCCGGTCGGACAGCTGCAGCAGGTCGTGCTCGCCGACGCCGAGGGGCAGGGTGTAGGCCAGCTGCCGCAGCTCGACGGCGTAGCCGCGGAGCTCTTCACGGAGTCGCATCTCAACAGTGGGCATGGTCTCTCCCTCTGGCTGGACGGGGCGCAACGCCTGTCCGCGTCGACCGGCCGATTGGAGCATCTTCGCAGCCCCCACCCCGGACTGCGAGACCGCCGAGGCGTTTTAACGGGAGTTTGACAGCGCCTTTACAGTGCGCGCTGCCGGCCACCCGGCGCGATGCCGCGAAATCCCGGGCGCGATCTCGCCGCGGCGTTACGCTGACGCTGCCCCGTGAAAGGTGAGGCCCGGATGGACTTTGAGCTCAACGACGAGCAACGCGCCTGGCTGGGCGAGGTCCGCGAGTTCCTGCACGAGCACGTCACCGCCGAGCTGCGCGCCGAACTGGCCGAGCACGACCTGGAATACCCGGGCGGGGAGGTGGCGCGCTTTCGGCGCGCGATCGGCGCCAAAGGGTGGTTCGGCCTGAACTGGCCGCGCCAATACGGGGGACTGGGGCTGGGCGCGGTCCACCTGCACCTGCTGATGAGCGAGTTCGAGTACTGGGGCGTGCCCGGGCCGGACCTCACGGTGACCTCGGTGGCGCCGATGATCATGCGGCACGGCACCGAACGCAACAAGAGCGACTGGCTGCCGCTGATCGCCCGGGGCGAGATGGTCTGCGCGGTCGGCTATTCCGAGCCGGACGCGGGTACCGACTTGGCCAGCCTGCGCACCAGCGCCACCCGCGACGGTGACCACTGGGTCATCAACGGCACCAAGACCTGGAACAGCGGCGCGCACCGCGCCACCCACGAATGGCTGTGCGTGCGCACCGATCCCGACGCCGTCCGGCACCGCGGCCTCTCGGTCGTCATCGTGCCGATCGACAGCCCCGGCGTGCAGATCCGTCCGCTGTACGCCTGGTCGGGTTACCGCACCAACGAGGTGCACTTCGACAACGTGCGGGTGCCCGTCACCAACCTGATCGGTGACGTCAACCGCGGCTGGACGTACATCACCGGGGCGCTGGACCTCGAGCGCGGCGCGCTTACCAACCCGGGGGACCTGCGCCGCGCCGTCGACGAGCTGCGCCGGCTGGCGGGCACGCCGCGCCGGGATCGGACGGTGCCGGCCGACAGCCCGTCGCTGCGCCGCCGGCTCGCGCAGGCCGAGGCCGACGTGGCGGTCGCCACCTTGATGGGCTACGAGGCCGCGTCGATCCTGGACGACGGCGTCATCCCCACCGTCGAGGTCAGCGTCGAGAAAATATTCACCAGCGAGTTGCGCCAGCGCATCGCGGAGTTGGCGCTCGACCTGCTCGGGCCCGACGGGCTGTTGGCGCACCGCAACCCGGCCGCGCCGCTCGCCGGCACCTTCGAGCGGCTCTACCGGGCGGCGCCCCTGATGCGCTTCGGCGGGGGCACCAACGAGGTGCTGCGCGACATCGTCGCCCAACGGGGGCACGGCCTGCCCTCCTACGGACGCTGACGGGATACCCGCGCCGCCGATGAAAGCGATCCCCACGGCCGAACAGCGTCAGTTCGCCGCGTCGCTGCGCGCCCTACTCGCGGCCGAGAACCCGGTGAGCGCGGTGCGCGGCCTGCACGAACCGGGCGCCGACCGGCGCTCACCGGCGTTGTGGAAGGTGCTCGCCGACGCCGGCGTGTTCGGGCTGGGGATCGCCGAGGAGTACGGCGGGTCGGGCGGCTCGCTGGCCGACCTCGCCGCCTTCTACACCGAGGCCGGCCGCGCGCTGTGCCCCACCACGGTGCACGCCAGCGTGCAGGCCGCGCTGGCGATCGACACGCTGGGCTCCCCGGCCGACAAGGAGGCGTGGCTGCCCGCCTTGACGTCGGGAGCCACCCGCGCCACCACCGCGCTGGCCAACCCCCGCGACGCGGCCGACGTCACGCCGCCGCTGCGCGTCGCGCAAGGCGGGCGGCTGACCGGGACCGCGGACTACGTCGCCGACGCCGACGTCGCCGACGTCGTGGTGGTGTCCGCCGCGGACGGTGACCGCACGCGGGTGTTCGTCGTCGACGTGCCGGCACCGGGCCTCACCGCCGAGCCGCTCGCCATGGCCGGCGCGCACCGGGCGTTCACCCTGCGCTTCGACGACGTCCGAGCGGGGCCGCCGCTGTCCGGTGCCCCGGCGCTGCGGCGGGTGGCCAACGCGGCGGTGGCGCTGGGCTCACTCGACCTGGTGGGCGCCGCGCAGGCGGTGCTCGAGCGCACCGTCGAATACACCTCGCTGCGCCACCAATTCGGCCGGCCCATCGCGTCCTTCCAGGCCGCCCAGCACCTGATCGCCAACATGCACATCGCCCTCGCAGCCGCGCGACTGGCCGCCCACAGCGCGGTCTTCTGGATCGCGAAGGGGCGCACCGCGACCCGCGAGACCGCGATCGCGCGCATGCACGCGGCCACGGCCGCGCGGCTGATTACCCGCGACGCCCACCAGTTGCACGGCGGCATGGGTTACGTCACCGAAACCGACTTGCACCTGTGGAGCGAACGGGTGCGGCTCGGCTCGACGCTCGGCGGCGGGGCCGACGTCGCCGCGGGCTGGCTCGAGGACAGCATGGCCGAACTGGAGCGCCGGTGACCGACAAGACCTTGATCGACCCCGAATCCGCGTCGCGCGTCGGCACGGTCGCCGCAACGGCGACCGGCGAGGTGCAGCGGCGCGACTGGCAGCGCTGGGCGGCGGCCGTCGGCGACGACAACCCGTTGTGGTTCGACCCGGACTACGCCCGGGCCAACGGATTCCGCGACATCGTCTGCCCGCCGTTGTTCCTGCAGTACGCCGTCCTGAGCGAACCCCCCTGACGGCGCTGCGACCCGACGGTTCCTCCGGGGCGATCTCGGGCGGCCTGGCGTTCCCGCGCGCCCCCAAACGGATGGCCGGCGGGGAGAGTTTCACCTTCCACCTGCCGGCCTACGACGGTGACGCGGTCGACATGGTGCGCACCATCGCCTCGATCGTTGAAAAGCAAGGCCGCTCAGGCGCTTTCGTGCTGGTGACCTGGCACACGGCCTACCGCAACCAGCATGGTGAGCTGCTCGCCGAGGCGGCCACGTCGATGATCGCGCGCCCCTAGGACCGCCATGACCGATCAGGTGTACTACGACGACGTGAGGATCGGGCAGACCATCCCAACCCTCACGGTCACCGCCGACGAGACGCAGTTGTTCTTCTTCAGCGCCGCCACCTACAACGGCCACCGAATCCACTACGACAAGCAGTGGGCTCGCGAGGTCGAAGGGTACGACGATGTGCTGGTGCACGGGCCGCTGCAGGCGGCGCTGTTGGCCCGCGCGATCGGGGACTGGATCGGCGGCCGCGGGCGGCTGGTGTCCTTCTCGGTGCAGAACCGGGCCATCGCCCACCCCGGCCAGGCGCTGAGCTTCGGCGGCGAGATCACCGGCAAGCGTCTCGCCGACGGCGGTGCCGGCCTGGTGGACCTCGACATCGCGGGCCGCCGCGCGCAGACCGTGCTGATGCCGGGAACGGCGACCGTCGAGCTGCCGCGCCGCGGGGCGCCGGCATGACCGGCCTGCGCGGCGAAGCCGCGATCGTCGGCATCGCCGAGCTCCCGGCGGCGAAGCGGCCGGCCGGGGCCCCGTCGTTCACCCTCGACCAGTACGCGCTGCTGGCGAAGATGGTCATCGAGGACGCCGGCGTCGACCCCGGTTGCGTCAACGGCCTGCTCACCCACGGCATCGCCGAGTCGGCGCTGTTCGCGCCCGCGACGCTCTGCGAATACCTAGGAATGCCAATGGATTTCGGCGAGCGGGTGGACCTCGGCGGGGCGACTGCGGCGGGCATGGTGTGGCGCGCCGCCGCCGCCGTCGAACTCGGCGCCTGCGACGCGGCGCTGGCCGTCGTGCCCGGGTCGGCGGCCCTGCCGCAGCCGTCGACGTCACCGCCACCCCCGCCCAATTGGTTTGGGGCGTCGTCGAATACGTATGGCTCACCGCAGGCCGAGTTCGAGATCCCGTACGGCAACGTCGGCCAGAACGCGCCCTACGCGCAGATCGCCCAGCGCTACGCGGCGGAGTTCGGCTACGACCCGGCCGCCCTCGCCAAGATCGCCGTCGACCAGCGCACCAACGCGGGCGCGCACCCAGGCGCGGTGTTCCACGGCACGCCGCTCACGGTGGCCGACGTGCTGGCCAGCCCGATGATCGCCGACCCCATCCACCTGCTGGAGACCGTGCTGCGGGTGCACGGGGGAGCCGGGGTGCTGATCGCCAACGCCGACCTCGCCCGCCGCGCCCGGCACCGCCCGGTCTGGATCACCGGCTTCGGCGAACACCTCGCGTTCAAGACACCCACCTACGCCGACGACCTGCTGCGCACCCCGATAGCGCGGGCCGCCGAGCGGGCGTTCGCCATGGCCGGGCTGGGGCGCGCCGACGTCGACGTCGCCTCCCTCTACGACTGCTACACCATCACCGTCTTGATGAGCCTGGAGGACGCCGGCTTCTGCGCCAAGGGCGCTGGCATGTCGTGGGTCACCGACCACGACCTGACCCATCGCGGCGACTTCCCGGTCAACACCGCGGGCGGGCAGCTGTCGTTCGGGCAGGCCGGCATGGCCGGCGGCATGCATCACGTGGTCGACGGCGCCCGCCAGGTGATGGGTCGCGCCGCCGCCGCCCAGGTCCCGGACTGCCACATCGCGTTCGTCAGCGGCACCGGGGGCATCATGAGCGAGCAGGTCGCGCTGCTGATGCGGGGGGACTGACCGAGGTGAACCTGCCCGTACCCCAACCCACGCCCGTGTCCCGGCCCTTCTGGGACGGCCTGACCCAGCGCCGCATCCTGGTCCAGTTCTCGCCGTCGCTGGGGCGCTACGTGTTCTACCCACGCACCCTGGCCCCCGGTACCCTGGCCGACGATCTCCAGTGGCGCGAAATCGACGGCGCCGCAACGCTGTACACCTACACGGTCGCCCGCCGGCCCACCGGGCCGCCGTGGGCCGACGCGGTGCCGCAACTGCCGGCGGTGGTGCGGTGGGACGCTGGCCCGAAATTCAGCACCGAGCTCGTCGACGCGGACCCCGACGCGGTCGCAATCGGCATGCGCGTCGAGCCGGTGTTCTACGATCTGCCCGGAGAAGGGATCACGCTACTGAGGTATCGGCCGGCATGAGCGACCCGCCGCAGCGGGCGCAGGGCCCGGACGACGCCGACGACCCGATCGGCGGCGCCGTGCAGGCGATGCTGCGCCGCCTGAACGACGGCTTCCCGCGCGTCGAGGACATGTCGGGCGCGGCCGCCCGCGCCGCGGTGGCCGAACGGCACGCCCCGGCCGGCAACGTCGACGACGTGCACAGCACCGTGGACCGTCTGGTTCCCGGTGCCGCCGGTGAGATCCCGGTGCGGATCTACCAGCCGCACGGCGCGCCCGGTCAGCGGCCCGCGATCGTGTTCTGCCATGGCGGCGGATTCGTGTTCTGCGACATCGAATCCCACGACGGCTTCTGCCGCGCGCTGGCCCGCGGCAGCCAGGCCGTCGTGGTGTCGGTCGGCTACCGCTTCGCCCCCGAACACCGGGCTCCGGCGGCCGCGCTCGACGCGTTCTCGGCGTTCTGTTGGGTGGTCGGTCACGGCGGCGAACTGGGCGTGGATCCGGCGCGGGTCGCCGTGGCCGGTGACAGCGCCGGGGGCAACCTGGCCGCCGTCACCGCGATCTTGTGCCGCGAGCGCGACGTCGCCAGGCCGGCCGCGCAGCTGCTGCTGTACCCGGTCATCGATCCCTCCTTCGAGACCGACAGCTATCGCCGTTGCGGCACCGGGTACTTCAATACCCGCGCCGCCATGCAGTGGTATTGGCGCCAATACCTGGGCCCGGAACCCGCTTTCGACCCGCCCTACCTGGTCGCGCCCGCCCGGGCGGAGTCGCACGCACAGCTGCCGCCCGCGGTGATCGTCACCGCCGGGCTGGACCCGCTGCACAGCGAGGGCTGCGACTACGCGCGCCGGCTGCGCGAGGCCGGCGTCGCCGTCGTGCACCGCGACTTCCCGGGACTCTTCCACGGCTTCATGACGATTCCGTCCTTCCCGCCCGCGGCCTCGGCGCGCGACCTGGTCTGCGCAGACATCGCCGAGCTGCTGGGATCCCGAAAGGTGGCGCCGTGACCGAGACACCGGAAAGCGACGTCCTCGTCATCGGCGCCGGCTTCGCGGGCCTGTACGCCGTGCACCGGGCGGCGTCGGCCGGGCTGCGGGTGATCGGCGTCGACGCGGCCCCCGAGGTGGGTGGCACCTGGTACTGGAACCGGTATCCGGGCGCCCGCTGTGACGTCGAAAGCGTGGACTACTCCTACTCTTTCGATGAGACGCTGCAGCAGAGCTGGACCTGGAGCGAACGTTTCGCCGCGCAACCGGAGATCCTGGCCTACCTTTGCCACGTGGCCGACCGGTTCGACCTGCGCCGCCATTACCGGTTCGGCGTCGACGTCGTGGCCGCCGCCTTCGAGCGGGGACGCTGGCGGGTCCGCACCGCCGCGGGCCAGGTTTACGGCGCGGACTTCCTGGTGTGCGCGACGGGGTGCCTGTCGGCGGTCAACCGTCCCGGCATCGCCGGCCTCGACGACTTCGCGGGAGACGTCTACTTCACCGCCGACTGGCCGCGCGAGGACCCGGACCTGCGCGGCAAACGGGTGGGGCTGATCGGCACGGGGTCGTCGGGCATCCAGATCGCGCCCATCCTGGCCGCCCGGGCGGAGCGGCTCGTGGTATTCCAGCGGTCGGCCAACTACACCGTCCCGATGCCCAACCGGCCGTGGTCACCGGAGGAGCAGCAGGAGATCCGGGAGCGCTATCCCGAGCGGCGGCGGGTGTCGGCGTACGCGGCGGCCGGCACGCCCCACGGCACGTATCACCGCAATGCGCTCGACACCGAACCGCAGGAGCGGCTGGAGGCGTTGTGGCGGCGCTGGCGCGAGGGCGGGGTCCTGTTCGGCAAGACCTTCCCCGACCAGAACAGCGACCTGGCGGCCAACGACGTCGCCCGGGAGTTCGCCGAGGAGCGGATCCGTGAGATCGTCGCCGACCCGGCCGTCGCCGCCGATCTCACCCCCGTCGACCACCCGATCGGGGCGAAACGCATCTGCACCGACAGCGGCTACTACGCCACGTTCAACCGGGCGAACGTGCGGCTGGTCAACCTGCGCCGCGAGCCCATCGAGGCGGTCACCGCCGACGGGGTGCGCACCAGCGCCGCAACCTATCCGTGCGACGCGCTCATCTTCGCCACCGGGTTCGACGCGATGACCGGGGCGCTGACCCGCATCGACCCCGTCGGTCCGCGGGGCGACCGGCTGCGCGACATCTGGGCCAACGGCCCGCTGACGTTCCTCGGCTTGATGGTGCCCGGCCTGCCGAACCTGTTCACCATCAGCGGCCCCGGCAGCCCCTCGGTGCTGTCAAACATGGTGCTGCACGCCGAGATTCAGGTCGACTGGGTGATGGGTGTCATCGAGACCGCCCGTCGCCTGGGGGTCGGCGAGGTGGAACCGCGCCGGGACGCGGCCGATGCGTGGACCGAGCACGTCGCGGCGGCCGGCGAGCGGACGCTGTTCACCAAGGCCGCCTCGTCCTGGTACCTCGGCGCCAACATCGAGGGCAAAAAGCGGGTTTTCATGCCCTACGCCGGCGGGTTCGGCACCTACCGGCGGCACTGCGACGACGTCGTACGCCACCGGTACGCCGGGCTGGTCCTGACCACCGCGACGGATCGGTGACGACGTGGAGACGGTTCAACAGCTGTTGCGGCAGCGCCGCGACGACGACACCGCGGCGCTGGCCTTCGGCGACCGGGTGTGGACGTGGCGCGAGCACCTCGACGAGGCGGCGGCGGAGGCCGCCGCGTTGATCGCCCTGGCCGACCCCGGCCGGCCCCTGCACGTCGGGGCCCTGCTGCCCAATTGCCCGGCGATGCTGCGGTCCATGGCCGCGGCCGCGCTCGGCGGTTACGTGCTGTGCGGCCTGAACACCACGCGGCGCGGGGCGGGGCTGTTGGCCGACATCCGCCGCTCGGACTGCCAGCTGTTGCTGGTGGATGCCGAGCACCGCGCCCTGCTGGACGGGCTGGCGCTCGACGGCATCGAGGTGCTCGACGTCGCCGGGCCGGGTTATGCCCGGGCGGTGGCGAGCGCGCCGGCGTTGCTTGCGCACCGCGAGGTCGTCGGCGGCGACACCTTCATGATGATCTTCACCTCCGGAACGAGCGGCGATCCCAAGGTGGTGCGGCTCGCGCACGCGATGGCGATCATGTGCGGCGCCAGCCTGATCTACCAGTACGACGTCACCGCGGCCGACGTCTGCTACCTCGCGATGCCGCTGTTCCATTCCAACGGCGTCGCCGCCGGGTGGGCGGTGGCGATCGGCAGCGGAGCCACCATGGTGCCGGCGCGCTTCTCGCCGAACCGCTTCCTCGACGACGTGCGCCGCTACGGCGTGACCTATGTCAATTACGTCGGCAAGCCCCTCGCGCTCATCCTGGCCACGCCCGCGCGGCCCGACGACGCCGACAACACGCTGCGAGTGGCCTTCGGCAACGAGGCCAACGACCGCGACATCGCCGAATTCGCACGGCGTTTCGGCTGCCGCGTGGTGGACAGCTTCGGCTCCAGCGAGTTCGCGGTCATCGTGGTCCGTGAGGACGGCACGCCGCCCGGCTCCATCGGCAGGCCGTATCCCGGTGTGAGCGTGTATAACTCGGCAACGCTGCGGGAATGCCCCGTCGCCCGGTTTGACGAACACGGGGCGCTGATCAACGCCGACGACGCGGTGGGGGAGTTGGTGAACACCCAGGGGGCGGGCCCGTTCGTCGGCTACTACAACGACCCGGCCGCCACCGCCGAACGCCTTCGCCACGGAATGTACTGGTCCGGCGATCTGGCCTACCGTGACGCCGACGGCTGGGTCTACCTCGC
The DNA here is from genome assembly GCF_001672685.1 of Mycobacterium sp. E2462. Classification (NCBI taxonomy): domain Bacteria; kingdom Bacillati; phylum Actinomycetota; class Actinomycetes; order Mycobacteriales; family Mycobacteriaceae; genus Mycobacterium; species Mycobacterium sp. E2462. The sequence continues at coordinate 31,050 of NZ_LZKC01000258.1, read as the reverse complement.
CGGGCGTACCGCCGACTGGATGCGGGTCGACGGCGAGAACCTGGCGGCGGCGCCGGTGGAGCGCGTCCTGGAACGGCTGCCGGCGATCGCGCAGGTCGCCGTCTACGCGGTCCGCGACGAGCGGGTGGGGGACCAGGTGATGGCGGCCCTGGTGTTGCGGGACGGCGCCGCGCTGCAGCCGGCCGACCTCGAGCGCTTCTTGCACGCCCAACCCGATCTGTCGCCCAAGGCGTGGCCGCGCTACGTGCGGATCAATTCCCAGCTGCCGACCACCGCCACCAACAAGATCCTCAAGCGCGCGCTGATCGCCGCGGGCGTCACCGCGCAGGGCGGCGTGCTGTGGAGTCGCGCGCCGCGGGCCACCGCGTACGCCGTGGTGCCCGACGGCGCCGTCGCGGCGACACCCTGACCGCGTCAGCCCGCCTCGGCGGGCTGCGGCGCCTCGCCGAACCGCGCCAGCACCAGCGTCGCCGCCACCGCCACGGTGAAGCCGACGATCACCAGCCAGCCCAGGCCGTCGCGGGCCCGGTCGCCGAGCCACACCACCCCGACGAATGCCGGAGCCAGCGTCTCGCCCACCACCATGCCGGCGACGGCCGTCGTCACCGAGCCGCGGTGCAGGGCCGAGGTGAGCAGCAGGAAGCCCGCGGCCCCACCCGCGGCGGCGGCATACAGGGCGGGGTTGGCGTAGAAGGAGGCTTTGGTGGGATCGAGCGCATCGATCAGGCGCACCCCGACCTCGATGACCCCGAAGCCGCTGCCGGAGGCCAATCCCAGCGCCAGCGCGCGGGGCCGGTCGGGCAGCCGACCCGCGACGGCCCCGCCGACGAAGAGGACGGCCACCACACCCAGCAGCGCCCAACCCAGGCCGGCCGGCGCGTGCCGGAAGTGTCCGGGACCGGCCGCCACGGCCAGCACGACCAGGCTCGCGCAGACGACGGCCACGGCCGTCCATTCGGCGCGCGACAGCCGCGCCGACAGCACCCACGCCGAGACGATGCCGGTGACGGCGATCGACGCGGCCAGCGCGGCCGCCACCACGTAGATCGGCACCAGCCGCAGCGCGGCGACCTGCAGGACGAAGCCCGCACCGTCGAGGCCCACGCCCACGAGGTAGCGCCATTGCCGGGCCGCTCGCAACAGCAGGACCGCGTCGACGCCCGACCGACTGCCGGCCTCGACCGAACGGGTCGCCGCCGCCTGCAGCACCGACGCGGCGCCGTAACAGATCGAACAGCCGAGGGCCAAGAGGAAGCCGATCAACACAGTGCAAACCCTAGGCGCCGGATCGGCCGTGCGTGCCCCGCCCGGTTCTCGGCTGAGAAACCGCTGAACATACGTTTGGGCACCGCCCCTGCGGGCTACGTCACAGTTACGCCCGCGTACGATCTTGCCCACATTCGGCCCCAGCCCCGTTGCACTCGTGCCTAGTGAACGCATAGGGCTTCTTTGCTGCGTCAATAGCGACTCGAATAGCATTGAACAACAACAAAATTCGCTATTGTGTTTAGTTTCGGTGTACATCTGTGTACTCTGACTGCATGGCGGAACGGGGAGCAGAGCCGCATGTCCCGTGGGGGCGACGGCTATTTCTGCGGGCGGTGCGGCGGTTGTTCAGCCCGCTCGAGCCGGACGACTACCTGGAGATGATCAACCCGCTGTGGACCACCAAGGAGCTGCGCGGAAAGGTCGAGCGGGTCGAGCCGCAGGGTTCGGACGCGGCCAGCGTCCTGATCCGGCCCGGATATGAGTGGCCGGGCCACAAGCCGGGTCAGTACGTGCGCCTCGGTGTCGTCATCGATGGCGTCTACCACTGGCGCGCCTATTCGCTGACCTCGGACCCCGAGCCCGCGGACGGCCTGATCAGCGTGACGCCCAAGAAGGTCGACAACGGTGTGGTATCGCCGTACCTCGTGCAGCGCATCCAGCCCGGCGACCTGGTGCGGCTCAGCGAGATCGAGGGCGTGTTCACGCTGCCCGAGCCGGTGCCGGCGAAAATGCTGTTCATCAGCGCCGGTAGCGGCATCACGCCGATCATCAGCATGCTGCGCAGCCTGGATCACCGCGGCGAGATGCGCGACGTGGTGGTCATCCACTCGGCGCGGACCCGCGAGCAGGTGATGTTCCTGCAGGCCCTCGAGGAACTGGACGCCCGCCACGACGGGCTGCGCTTCGACTTGCGGTTGACCTCCGACCGGGGCCGACTGAAGCCGGAGAACCTCGACGAGGTGTGCCCCGACTGGCGGGAGCGGGAGGCGTTCTGCTCCGGACCGGAGGAGATGCTCGACGCGCTGATCGAACACTGGGAGCATAACGGCGACCGCGACCGCCTGCATTTCGAGCGCTTCCAGCCCAAGATCGGCGGCGACGCCAACGCCGGCGAGGGCGGCGAGGTGAACTTCCTCGACAGCGACAAAAAGGTCGAATGCGACGGCGGCACGTCGATTTTGGAGGCCGGTGAGAACGCGGGTCTCAATCTCGCCTACGGCTGCCGGATCGGCATCTGCCATACCTGTGTCGGCACCCTGAAGTCCGGCAGGCTGCGGGACCTGCGTTCGGGCGACGTGACCGAACCGACCGGACAGGACGTCCGCATCTGCATCAACACCGCCGAAGGCGACGTCGAACTCGAACTGTAGAAGGAAAGGAGCGGCACATGACCAGCGCCGTGAAGAAGTCGACGCGGGGCGACAGCCCACTGTCCCGCCTCACCGAGCAAGAAATCGAGAAGCTGGGCAAGGAGCTGGACGCGATCCACGACGAGGTGTTCGCCGACCTCGGCGAGCGGGATCGCCGCTACATCAAGACCGTCATCTCCACCCAACGCCAAATCGTGGTCGTGGGTCGGGTGTTGCTCCTGGCGTCGCGGTCCAAGACCGCGTGGGCGCTGGGCACCGCCTGCCTCGGCATGGCGAAGATCCTGGAGAACATGGAGATCGGCCACAACGTCATGCACGGCCAGTGGGATTGGATGAACGACCCGGACATCCACTCCTCGGTGTGGGACTGGGACACCGCGTCGACCGCCGAATCCTGGAAGCACTCGCACAACTACATCCACCACACCTACACCAACATCCTGGGCAAGGATAAGGACCTCGGTTACGAGATCATGCGGATCGATCCCGCCCAGAAGTGGGCGCCGCGCTACCTCTTCCAGCCGATCTACAACCTGCTCCTGACGTTGCTCTTCGAGTGGGGCGTGGCGGTGCACGACATGGACATCGACGCCATCCGCAAGCGGGAGAAGCCCTGGTCGGAGGTGCGCAAGGATCTGCGGGGCATCGGCGTTAAGGCCCGCGCGCAGATCTATAAGGACTACCTGGGTTGGCCCGCCATCAGCGCGGGCGCGTTCGCCCTCACCCAGCTGGCCCTGCGCGGCCGCATCGACCAGCCGGCCGAGTCCCGCCTGGCCCGGCGGCTGCGCCGGGTGTCGAACAAGGGACGCGCCCGCACGGTCGCCGACTTCCTCGACAAGACCATGCCCGGCGTGGAAAGCACTTACCTGCGCACGCTCGGCGCGGACGCCGTCGCCAACCTGATCCGCAACATCTGGGCGCACGCCATCATCTTCTGCGGCCACTTCCCGGACCAGACCTACACCTTCACCCAGGAGGAGGTCGAGGACGAGACCCGCGGCGGCTGGTACGTGCGGCAGCTGCTCGGCGCCGCGAACATCGACGGCAGCCCGCTGTTCCACGTCATCAGTGGCAATCTCGGATACCAGGTCGAGCACCACCTGTACCCCGACATGCCCAGCAGCCGCTATTCGGAGATCGCCCCCAAGATCAAGGACATCTGCGAACGCTACGAGCTGCCCTACAACTCGGGCCGCTTCGGCAAGCAATGGCTCATGGTGCACCGCAGCATCTTTCGGCTGGCGTTCCCCGGCGGCAAGCCCCGGCCGAAGCCGGGACCGTACCGCAGCCCGGGCGCCCAGCCCGTCGCGGAACGCCCCAGCGAGGGCACCCGCTTCCGCGACCGAGTGCCGGCCGAGCACCCGGCGGCCGGGCCCGAACACGGCTCCGGCGGCGTCGAGGTGCAGCCACCGCCGCGCGGCAAGGACTGACGCCCACGCATTCGCGGCGGGGCCACTAGCCTGTTGCGGGTGAGCGGCATCGACGACGCGGCGCTGCGCGAGCGCATCCGGCGCGACATGAGCGACTTCGGGCTGCCGCCGGCGGCCGTGGCGCGGGCCATCGCCTTCGCCATCGAGCAACCCGACGACGTCGAGATCGGGGACATCACCATCCGCCCGACCGTCCAGGGCTAGCACCCGGACGCGGTGGTCATCGGGATGGCTGATCGAGCGCATCGGCGATCCCGATGGCGAGGCCTGAACCGGTTGCCGCGATGCGTCGTGGATCATCATCGATGATGGACCGCTCCGGGGAATCCGACACCGAGCCGACGGGCGATTGCGGCGGCTACGGGTTTCCCGCGCGGCTGTGGCGTCTGCTGGACCAGCATCCGCCGCCGGGCGTCCGACTGGCGCAGCGCTTCCGCAGCCCCTTGCGCGGGCCGTGGCTGACCTCGGTTTTCGGCGCGACCCTGCTAGTGGCGCTGCCCGTCGTCATCCTCACCGGGTTGCTCTCCTACATCGCCTACGGGCCGCGGCTCGGCCAGGCCATCCCCGCCGATGTCGGGTGGCTCAAGCTGCCGACGTTCGACTGGCCCACCCGCCCGGCGTGGCTGTACCGCCTGACCCAGGGCGTGCACGTCGGCCTCGGCCTGATCCTGATCCCGGTGGTGCTGGCCAAGCTGTGGTCGGTGCTGCCCAAGCTCTTCGTCTGGCCACCGGTGCGGTCCATCGCCCAACTGCTGGAGCGGCTTTCGCTGCTGACGCTGGTGGGCGGCATCTTGTTCGAGATCGTCACCGGGGTGCTCAACATCCAGTACGACTACATCTTCGGGTTCAGCTTCTACACGGCCCACTACTTCGGTGCCTGGGTGTTCATCGCCGGGTTCCTCGTGCACATCGCGCTCAAGATCCCCCGCATGTGGGACGGGCTGCGGTCGCTGGCGCTGCGCGACGTGCTCCGCGCCGGGCCGGGCGACACCCGACCGCAGCCCTGGGAGCCCGACGGCCTGGTGGCGCAGCACCCCGGACCCGCAACGATCAGCCGCCGTGGCGCGCTCGCGCTGGTGGGCGGGGGTGCGGTCTTCGTCGCGGTCATCACCGCGGGCCAAACCCTCGGCGGTTACGCCCGCGAGGCCGCGTTGCTGTTGCCGCGCGGGCGCGGCCGGGGGGACGCGACCGATGATTTCCCGATCAACCGGACCGCGGCGGCGGCCGGCATCAACCCCGCGTGGACCGGCGATCGTTGGCGCCTCGCCCTCAGCGGGGGCCGCCGCGGGGTGGTCCTGGACCGTGCCGCGCTGCTCGCGATGCCCCAGCACGCGGCGGTCCTGCCGATCGCCTGCGTCGAGGGCTGGTCGACCACCCAAACGTGGAGCGGCGTCCGACTCGCCGACCTGGCCCGCCTGGCGGGCGTCCCCGCGCCGCGGTCCGCGCGCGTGTCGTCGTTGGAACGCGGCGGCGCGTTCGCGAGCGCGGCCCTGCAGGGCAACCAGGTGCTGCACCCGGACGCGTTGTTGGCGTTGCGGGTCAACGGCGCCGACCTGTCGGCCGATCACGGCTTCCCCGCCCGCATCATCGTGCCGGCGCTGCCGGGGGTGCACAACACCAAATGGGTGGCGGCGATCGACTTCCGGGCCGGCGGCGATGCCTAGCCCGCTGACCCGCTTCGCCCGGCTCTACGGGGCGCATCCGCTGCACCTGCTGACCGCGCTCAGCGGGTTGGCGTTGCTCGGCTACGTCGTGGTTACCGTTCAGCCGGCGACGCTGTGGAACCCGCACGTGTGGTGGCAGTCGATCGTGGTGTGGTTCGCCGCGGCCGTGGTCGCCCACGATCTGGTGTTGTTCCCTGCCTATGCGCTCGCCGACCGGCTGCTGCCGCGTCCGCGTGCCGCGCCGGCGGGCGGCCCTGCGCCCCGTGTGCCGGTGCTGAACCACCTGCGGGTACCCGCGCTGGGCGCGGGGCTGACGCTCCTGGTGTTCCTGCCCGGCATCATCGGCCAGGGAGCCGGCACGTATCGGGCCGCGACCGGGCACACCCAGGACCCGTTCCTGGGTCGCTGGTTGTTGCTGACCGCGGCGATGTTCGGGCTCAGCGCCGCGATGTACGCAATCCGCGTGGCGGCCGCGGCCTTCGCCGCCCGCCGCACCGGGCTTTGACGGCTGTGTTAAATGTGCGCCGATTCACCGCAGGGTTGCGGCCACGCTGCTGAGCAGTCCCTACCATGGAGTTCATGACTAGCCGGACAACCCGAAAGGCGGCCGCGGTGGCCGCATCCGTGGCGGCGCTGGTCCTGGCGGGGGGATGGTCACTCGACGAGGCCGTGGCGGCTCGACCGCTCGTCGCCGCTTCGGCGGGAGCGACGCCCGCGCCGCCGGCGCCCCCGAGCCCGGGCGGCGCGCTGCCCGTGCGGCCCGCTGGCGGCGGCGGCTGCATCATCGGCTTGAACTGTGGATGCACGCGCAACTGCCACCAGCCGCGCCCGCACCCGCCGAACGACGCCGGCCAGCCGCCGCGCAGCGCGCCCGCCCCCGATCCGCAGAACCCCTAGCCGGGCCGAGCCCAACCTCCCGCGCCTTTTCCGGGCGGGCGTGCGAGTACGCCGATTTCGCCCGCCCGGCGTCCTATCATGTGGGCATGAGCGCCGGTGGGCTGACCGCGGGCTCGCCGGCCTTCTCCGACGAGGATGTCACCCGCTTCCGCGCCGCGGGGTGGTGGAGTGACGCGACGCTCTCCGATGCGGTGCACCGCAACGCCGAACTGTCTCCGCAGCGCCCCGCGTACGTCGACCATCCCGCCCACTCGCTGACCTGGCTCGAATTCGACCGCGCCGCAACGTCGTTGGCGGAGCAATTGGCGGGGCTCGGTGTCCGCCGCGGTGACCGGGTGGCGGTATGGCACGGCGACGCCGCGGCCATTCACGTGCTGTTCGTCGCCGTCGAGCGGTGCGGTGCGGTGGTCGTCGGCGTCGGCGCGCGGGCCGGCACCCGCGAAGTGGGCGCCATCCTGCGGGGATCGCGGCCCGCGCTGCTGATCAGCGATCCCGCGCGCCGCGACGCGGCCGCGGCCGCGGCCGGCGACGACGGGCCGCGGCCGCTGGTGCTGCACCGCGACGGCGCGGGGTTGCGGCTGAGCGTCGAGGCGCGGCCCGCGGCAGTGCGCGGCGCGGCGCGGTTGGGGCCCGACGACGTCTTCCTCATCAATTCCACCTCCGGCACCACCGGGTTGCCGAAATGCGTCGTACACACCCAGAACCGTTGGTATTACTTCCACCAAAAGGCCGTCGCCAACGGCGAGTTGACGTCCGACGACGTGTTCCTGCCCGTCATCCCCACGCCCTTCGGCTTCGGCATCTGGACCAGCCACACCACCCCGATCCACCTCGGTGCCACCGCCGTGCTGTTGGAGCGGTTCGGCACGCGCGCCGCGTGCGAGGCCATCGCCGAACACAAGGTGAGCGTGTTGTGTTGTGTGAGCACCCAATTGACGATGTTGATGGCCGATCCCGCTACGCGGGACTTCGACCTCAGCTCGCTGCGGGTGGTGCTCACCGGCGGCGAGGCCCTGCCGTACCGGCCGGCCGCCGAGTTCGAAGAGCTTACCGGTTCGACCATCTTGCAGTTCTACGGTTCCAACGAGACCGGGATGCTCAGCGCGACCACCGTGACCGATCCGCGCGATCGCCGGTTGCGCACCGGCGGGCGGATCGTCCCCGAGATGGCGGTGCGGCTCTTCGAGGGGGAGCGCGACGTCACGGACACGGGCCGGGGGCAGCCGGCGTGCCGCGGTCCGGCGACCAGCCTCGGGTATCTCGGCGGCGCCGACCACGACAAGTTGTTCACCCGGGATGGGTGGATGCGCATGGGCGATCTGTGCGAGATCGACGCCGAGGGCTACCTGCGCGTCACCGGGCGCACCTCGGACTTCATCGTGCGGGGCGGCAAGAACATCAGCGCGTCCGAGGTGGAAGACGCCGTCATGACGCATCCCGACGTCGCACTCGCGGCGGCGGTCGCGATGCCCGACCCGGTCTTCGGCGAAAGAGTGTGTCTGTACGCCGAACTCCTGGACGGCCGCCGGCTCGAGCTACCCGGTCTCGTGGAACACCTGTTGGCCCTGGGTGTTTCGAAGGAACTGCTGCCGGAACGGCTGGTCGTGCTCGACGAACTGCCCCGGTCATCCGGCGGCAAGATCGCCAAAGGCGTTCTGCGGGAAGATGTTCGGTCCAGGGCGGAGGGTAGTAATGAGCGCTCGTGAGGTGCGACGGGGCGGCCTGCAGGTGTGGGCGCCGTCGGTGGTGCCCCCCATCGGGGTCGAGCTGTCCAACGAGCAGGCGCTTGCAGTGGCCTTCCGGCACCTGGCCGCCATCGGGTTCGCCGAGAACATGGCCGGGCACATCACCTGGCAGCGCGACGGCCAGTCGCACCTGTTGGTCAATCCGTGGGGCCTGTGGTGGCAGGAACTCACCGCCTCCGACATCTGCGAGGTGGACAGCGAAGCCCGGGTGGTGCGCGGGCGGTGGGACGTCACCCCGGCCATCCACATCCACACCGAGTTGCACCGCGTCCGCGACGACGCCCGGGTCGTCATCCACAACCATCCGTACTACGTCTGTGTGCTCGCCGCCCTGGGCAGGCTGCCCGAACTGGTGCACCAGACCGGTGCCCTGTTCCTCGACGACCTGTGCCTGGTCGACAGCTACGACGGCGAGATCGACAGCCCCGCCCGCGCCGCCGAGCTCGCGGCTCGCATCGGCGGCGCGAACGTGACGATCCTGGCCAACCACGGCGTCATCGCCACGGGCCGCAGCCTGCCCGAGGCCGTGTACCGCGCGGCTTCGATCGAACGGGTCTGCAAGCTGGCCTACGACGTGCTGTTGACCGGCCGGGAGCCGGTGCCGATGAACTGGGCGGACCTGGTCGGTGTGCAGCGGTCCCTGATCGAACGCGCCGCCGACGTGTACTGGGCGGGTGCGGCCAGAATGACCATCAAGGGCGACCCCGAGGTGCTGACGTGAGCGCTGGGTCCCGCGCCGCGTGGGCTCGGCCACCGGGCCTGCCGGGCTCGGACACCGGGCCGGGACCATTTGGCTTTTCGCCCGCCTCACAGCGACAACGACGCGGCTCCGCGCGACCCGGCCCCGGTCGTCGCTGTGAGGCGGGCACTTTGCGTCGTGCCCCCGGAGAGGGCCGATGGTTGCGCAAGCAGGCGTTGGCCGAGGCAGGGCCGATCGGACCGGGCGGGGTCGACCGGCCAGCCAAGGCCGGACCGGCCACTCAAGGCCGGACCGGCGCGGGGGAATCTGCACCGGCCAGGCCGCCCGAGGCCGGACCGGCGCTCCGCGCGACCCGAGCGGTTGTCGCTGTGAGGCGGGCACTTCGCGTGGGGCCCCGAGAGAGGGCCGAGGCAGTGGCGCCGCCCGGCGAGGAAAGTGACGTATGAAATCCATCGACGACCTGGCCGCGAATCTCAACTTCACCACCGCCAAGACCGGTGCGGACCGCTCGGTCAGCTTCCTGCCCGACCCACCCCGGGCGCAGCGCCGCTACACGGTGATCTCGGTGGACGACCACATCGTCGAACCCCCGGACACCTTTGCCGGGCGCCTGCCGCGGCGCTTCGCCGACCGCGCCCCGCGCGTCGTCGACACCGAGTCCGGCGGCCAGACCTGGGTGTACGACGGCCATGAACTGCCCAACGTGGGCTTCAATGCGGTGGTCGGACGGCCGGTCGCGGAGTACGGCTTCGAACCGGTCCGGTTCGACGAGATGCGCAGGGGCGCCTGGGATATTCACGAACGCGTCAAGGACATGGACCTCAACGGGGTCTACGCCTCGCTCAACTTCCCGTCCTTCCTGCCTGGATTCGCGGGCCAGCGCCTACAGCAGGTCACCCACGACCGCGACCTGGCGTTGGCCTGTGTCCGCGCGTGGAACGACTGGCACCTCGAGGCGTGGGCCGGGCCCTATCCCGAGCGCATTATCCCGTGCCAGCTGCCGTGGCTGCTCGATCCCGAGATCGGCGCGCGGCTCATCTACGAGAACGCCGAACGCGGTTTTCGCGCCGTCTCGTTCAGCGAAAACCCCGCGATGCTCGGTCTGCCGAGCATCCACACCGGTCACTGGGATCCGATGATGGCGGCGTGCGCCGAGACCGGCACTGTGGTGAATCTGCACATCGGGTCGTCCGGCTCGTCCCCGGCCACGACCGAAGACGCACCGCCCGACGTCCAGGGCGTCCTGTTCTTCGCCTACGCGATCTCCGCGGCGGTCGACTGGCTGTACTCCGGGCTGCCCAGCCGATTCCCGGACCTCAGGATCTGCCTGTCAGAGGGCGGAATCGGTTGGGTGGCAGGACTTCTCGATCGTCTCGACCACATGCTCAGCTACCACGCCATGTACGGCACCTGGCAACGCCTCGGCGAATCCCTCTCGCCCGCCGAGGTGTTGACGCGCAACTTCTGGTTCTGCGCGGTCGAGGACAAGTCGTCGTTCGTGCAGCGCGACCGCATCGGCGTGGACAACATCATGCTCGAGTCGGACTACCCGCACTGCGATTCCACCTGGCCGCATACCCAAGAGTCACTGCACGAACAGATCGGTGACCTGCCGGCCGACGTGATCCGGAAGTTTGCGTGGGAGAACGCCTCTCGGCTCTACCAACACCCCGTGCCGGTCGCCGTGCAGCGCGATCCCGACGCCTTCTGATGGGCACCGTCGACTTCAGCTCCGTTGCGTGGGGTTCGGTGGAGTGGACCAACCTGGTGACGCTGTACCTGCGAGCATACGAAAGTCGTTCGAGAAAGCCCATTTTAGGGGATACGGCGGCCGCCGCGGCCGTGGATCGGATCGACTACGACTTCGCGCGGATCCGGCGCACGACCTTGCCGGTGTCGAATCAGTATCTGGTCGCCCTGCGGGCCAGACAACTCGACGACTGGTCGGCCGCCTTCCTCGGTCGTCATCACGACGCGGTGGTCTTGCACCTGGGCTGTGGACTCGACAGCCGCGCCTTCCGGCTCGACGTGCCGGCCTCGGTCCTGTGGTTCGACGTCGACCAGCCGGGCGTCGTCGCGCTGCGCCGCCGGCTCTACGACGACACGGACAGCTACCGGATGATCGGCTCGTCGGTGACCGACAGGGCCTGGCTGGACGCGGTGCCGACCGGACGGCCCACCCTCGTGGTCGCCGAGGGCCTGTTGATGTACCTCGCCGAGGATCAGGTGCGCCGGCTGCTGTGTCGCCTGGCCGATCGGTTCGGCGGCGGGGAAATGCTGTTCGACACCCTCTCGCCGTGGGCCCCGCGACTGTCGAGGCTCTTCACCCGGGGCATCGTCAAATGGGGCCTCGCCGACGCGCGGGCGATCGAGGCGTGGGACCCGCGGCTACGCCTGGTGCAGCGGTCGCCGGCGCTGGCCGGCTGGCAACGCATCCCGTCAGCGCCCGTGCGATTGATCTACCGTTCGATGTGGGCGACGGCCCGCCACTACGACGTACTCAACCGTTTTCGCTTCTAGAGCCGTCAGAGTGCGGACGCCAACCTACGCAAAATGTCGGCGGCTGGTTCCGCGGTGGCGTGCCGGTACCCGGTGCCCGCCCACAGGTGCACCAGGTCGGGCTGCCCCGCGGCGGCCGCGGCCTTGCGCAGCGGGCTGGTCAGGTGATGCAGCGCGGGGTACCCGAACGGGGCCTGCGCCTCGTGGGCGTCAATGAACGCGTTGCGCAGCCCGCGGGCGGGACGGCCGGTGAACGCCCGCGTCAGCACCGTTTCGGTGCGGGCCGGGTCGGTGAGCGCCGCCTGGTGCGTTGCGGAGGCGCCGCTCTCGTCGGCGCGCAGCAGCACCGTGCCGACGACGGCGGCGCTGGCGCCGGCGTCGATCACCTCGGCCACCGCCTGCGGCGTCGCCAGGCCGCCCGCGGCCTGGACGGGCAACGGCACGGCCGCGGTCACGCGCCGTACGAGCTCGGCGATCGGCACCGGCATGAGCGGTGTCCGCGGCGACAGCGTCCCCGAGTGCCCGCCCGCGGTCGCGGCCTGCACGACGAGCATGTCGGCGCCGGCTTCGTGCGCCAGCGCAGCCTCCTCGGCCGTGGTGACGGTTTGGGCCACCACGCTGCCGGCCCGGCGCAGCGAGGCGATCACCGTGCCCGGCGGAATGCCGAAGGTGAACGACACCAGCGGCACCGGGTCGTCGAGCAACAGCGCGATCTTCTCGTCGAAGAAGTCGTTGTCCTCGACCGGGTCGGCGGGCAGCGTCAAGCCGAACTGCTCGGCCTCGCGTTGAATGATCGCGGCGTAGTCCCGGTACGCACCAGGGTCGACCGGCAGCGGGTTCGGCGCGAACACGTTGATTCCGTACGGGATTCCCTCGGCGCGAACGGCTTTGAGTTCCGTCTCGACCGCCTCCACGGTCTTGTACCCGGCGGCGAGCAGGCCCAGGCCGCCCGCGCGATGGGCGGCGGACACCATCGCGGGCGTGGTTGGGCCGCCCGACATCGGGGCGGCGATCAGCGGCATGGACATGCCGAACTGTGCCAACATCTGGTCGTCCTCTCGACGCTGGAGGCGGCGCGGGCGGCGCCGCCTTGACCATAACGGCGCGCCGCCGCGCCAGCATTCCACCCGGCACCCGGACCTGGCAGGATGCTTGACCGTGAAACGACCCAACTTCCTCGTGATCGTCGCCGATGACCTCGGGTATTCCGACCTAGGCGCGTTCGGCGCCGAGATCCAGACGCCCAATCTGGACCGGCTGGCCTACGCGGGGGTGCGGTTCACCGACTTCCATTCCGCACCGGCTTGCTCGCCCACCCGGGCCATGCTGTTGACGGGGACCGACCACCACATCGCCGGCATCGGCACGATGCTCGAAGTCGCCGGGCCGGCGTTCCGCGGCGCGCCGGGCTACGAGGGTTATCTCAACGACCGAGTCGTCGCGTTGCCGGAACTGTTGCGCGACGCCGGCTACCTGACGCTGATGTCGGGCAAGTGGCATCTGGGCCACACCCTCGAAACCTCCCCGTGGGCAAGGGGTTTCGAGCGTTCGTTCGCGTTGCTGCCCGCCGGCGCCAGTCACTACGGCGGCTCGGCGGCGCGGGGCTTCTCGCCGGTGCCGACTCTGTACACCGAGGACGATCACTTCGTCACCGTCGGTGACGACTTCTACTCGTCGGACTCCTACGCCGACACCCTGTTGCGGTATTTCGACGAGCGGTCCCCCGACGACGACCGCCCCTTCTTCGCCTACCTGCCCTTCCAGGCGCCGCACTGGCCACTGCAGGCGCCGGAGGAGTCGATCGCGAAATACCGGGGCCGCTACGACGAGGGCCCGGACGCGCTGCGCGACGAACGGTTGGCCGCGCTCAAGCGACTGGGCCTGTGCCCGCCCGACGTCGAGCCGCATCCGGTGGTCGCGGACGGCGCCCCGGAATGGGCCGACATGACCGACGAGCAGCGCGCGGTGTCGGCCCGCAGCATGGAGGTCTACGCCGGCATGGTCGACCGGATGGACTACAACGTCGGCCGCGTCGTCGACTACCTGGAACGGACCGGCGAGCTCGACAACACCGTGGTCATCTTCCTGTCGGACAACGGTGCCGAAGGCGCTATCGTCGAGGCGATGCCACTGCGCGGGGCGCAGATCGCCGCTCAGATCGAAAAGCATTGCGACAACAGCCTCGACAACCTCGGCAAGCCCTCCTCGTTCATCTGGTACGGGCCGCGGTGGGCCCAAGCCGCCACGGCGCCGTCGCGGTTGCACAAGGCCTTCACCACCGAAGGCGGAATCCGGGTGACCGGCTTCGTCACCTGGCCGGGTTTCGCCCGGCAGCAAGAGATCGGCACCGCGTTCAGCACCGTCATGGACATCGCCCCGACGATCCTGCAACTGGCCGGCGCCGCGCACCCCGGCACGTCCTACCGGGGGCGCGAGGTGGCGCCGATGCGCGGTCGATCGCTAGTGGACTATCTGTCGGGGAGCGTCGACACGGTGCACGACGCCGACACCGGCACCGGCTGGGAGTTGTTCGGGCGCCGCGCTATTCGACAGGGTGACTGGAAGGCGCTGTACCTGCCCGTGCCGCACGGGACCGGCGCCTGGCAGCTCTACGACCTGTCGGCCGACCGTGGCGAGGTGCACGACCTGGCCGAGGCTCGGCCCGACAAGCTGGCCGAGCTGTTGGAGCTGTGGGACCGGTACGTCGAAGACACCGGCGTGCTGCTGGAGCCGGTGTCGGTGTTCGAGGCCGAACGTTAACGGCCGGTCCACCGCTTAAGCTGGGAGCCTGATGAGCGAGACAACCACCTGCGCGGTCGTCGGCGGCGGCCCGGCCGGAATGGTCCTCGGGTTGCTGCTGGCCCGGGCGGGCGTCGCTGTCACCCTGCTGGAAAAGCACGGCGACTTCCTGCGGGACTTCCGCGGTGACACCGTGCATCCGACGACGCTGCGGCTCCTCGACGAACTGGGCCTGGGGGAGCGGTTCGCCGCACTGCCCTACAGCCCGTTGCGTAGGGGCACCTTCGAATCGGGTGGGCGTTCGGTGACCTATCTGGACTTCGAGCGTCTCCACCTACCGCACCGGTACATCGCGATGGTGCCCCAATGGGATCTACTCAATCTGCTCGCCGAAACCGCCCGAGCCGAGCCGTCTTTCAGCTTACGGATGCGGACCGAGGTGACCGGCCTGCTGCGCGAAGGCGACCGGGTGACCGGCGTGCGTTATGTGGGCGACGACGGACCCGGCGAGTTGCGGGCCGACCTGACGGTGGGGTGCGACGGCCGGTGGTCGGTCGTGCGCCGCGAGGCCGGCCTGCGCGCCCGCGAGTACCCGGTCGGGTTCGACGTCTGGTGGTTCAAGCTACCGAGGGAGGGCACCACCGAGCACTCCTTTCTGCCGCGCCTCGGCCGGGGCAAGGCGTTGGGAGTGATACCCCGCGAGGACTACAACCAGATCGCCTACATCGGGCCGAAGGGCACCGACGCCGAGCTGCGCGCGCGGGGCCTCGAGGCGTTCCGCCGGGACCTCGCCGCGTTGCTGCCCGACATGCCGGCCTCGGTGGCCGCGCTGCAGTCCATGGACGACGTCAAACACCTCGACGTCCGCGTGAATCGGTTGCGCCGCTGGCACACCGACGGCCTGCTGTGCATCGGCGACGCCGCCCACGCCATGTCACCGCTGGGCGGTGTCGGCATCAACCTGGCCATCCAGGACGCCGTCGCCGCGGCCACGATCCTCGCCGAGCCGCTGCTGCGCGGGCGGGTCACCAACCGCGATCTGGCGGCCGTCCGCCGCCGCCGGGCCTTCCCGGCCGCGGTGACGCAGGCGGTGCAGCGGGTGCTGCAGGCCGCCCTGCTCAGGCGGTTGTTCCGCGGATCCGCCCCGGTGCCCCCGGCCGTCCTGTTCACCGCGCTGCGACGGCTGCCGTGGCTGTCCGCGGTCCCCGCGTACTTCGTCGGGGTGGGCGTCCGCCCCGAGCATGCGCCGGCCTTCGCCCGCCGGCCGCCCCGCTGACCGGTTGCGGCCCAGGGAATCTCATGCGGTGCGGCCGGCAAGCTGCGCCAGCCGGTCCGCGTCCCGCGCCGTCTGGGTGGTCAGCGCTATCCGCCCCGAGGAGACCGGCTCCTCGATGATCGGAGCCTCCACCACGAGGTTGTCGCGGATGAAGGCGACGTGGTCCTTCAGGTGCTCCGCGGTGAAGGCCGCCCACGCGGTGGCCGACGGCGCGTCCAGGATCAGCGTGACCTCATAGAAGTCGGAGGTCAGCGACTTCGGTGGGTCGACGTGGATCAGCCCGAGCTGCAAGGTTTCGGGGCCGAGCGTGTAGACGGTGGTCTTGTCGAGATCGCAGGTGGTCAGGGCGGCCGTGGGCGCCACCGGGGCGGCCGGGTTCGTCGCGGGGCATTTGCCGCCGATCGTCGGCTGCGACTTGATGACGGGTCGGACCGGCAGCGGCGCGATGTGCGCCGGCGGCGGTGCGGGGGCGGTCGCGGCCGTCGTGGCGTGGGTCGTCGTCGGCGGGCTGGGCGACGTGGACGTGGACGGGTGCGGGGGCTGATGCGCGGGCGCGCAACCGCAGACCGCCGCGACGACCAGGCCGGCGCAGGCAAATCCCCGGCGTGGGGCCCGCGCGCTGTGAACTTCCGTCGCGGGTCGCCGGTACCTGGAGTCGGTATTCACGCGAAAAAGCTTTCGCCGCGCCGCTGCCGGCATTTCCGAGGAAGTCATCTGTTCTGTTCGGCGTGCGGATTCATCGAGCGGCAGCCCTTTGCCGACACTACGAATATAGAGTAGTGTCTCGGTCTGAGATTCAACGTGGACAAGCGACGAAAGCCTAACCCCGCGGAGCGCCGACGCGACCTATGCGATGCGGCGATTCAGTTATTGGCCGACGACGGGGCCAAAGGGCTGAGCCATCTGAAGGTCGACCGCAGCGCCGGCGTGCCCGACGGGACGACGTCTTTCTACTTCCGTACCCGATCGGCGTTGCTGCGGGCGGTCGCCGAACGGCTCGCCGAACTCGACCTTGCGGAGCTGCAGGCGGTGGCCGACAGTCCCGATCCGGCCGCCGGCGATCCCGCGCCCTCGCGGCTGTCTCAGGTGGTGATCCAGGCCGGCAACGGGCCGCAACTGCTGCGGACCCGGGCGCGCTACGAGCTGACCATGCAGGCCACCCGCGACCCGGCGCTGGCCGCGATCCTGCAGCAAGCCACGGATGCCTTCACCAAACTGCACCAGGAAATCCTGGTGCACCTGATGCCGCACGGCGCGCAGCTGGACCCGGCGGTGGTCGAAGACCTCAGCAACGTCACGCTGACCTTCATCAACGGGCTGCTGCAACGCTTTGCGCACGGCGACCGCGTCATCGACAGCCCCGAACAACTCGACGCAACCCTGGCGGCCATCGCGACCGGGGTTCTCAAGAGCCGTGACAAGGGGCGGCTGACCCGGGCCGCCGGCCCCACGACGGGGCCCGGCCCGCGGGCGGCGCGTCGCGGCTGACCGCGGTTTCGACACGCGGTGCCTCGGGTCTTGCCATGGCAGTCCGCTGTATGGTTCTCTACGAGAATAGAGTTACTCCATGTTCTCGACCGCTTTTCTGCGAAGCCGGTGCGCATTGGCGGGGCGCCGCAATTAAGCGGAGTGTACAAATTGCCCGAACCGAATCCAGCGCTGCCACACTGGCAGCGTCAGCCCTGGTGTAGGTAGCGCGGGCGCCCGGAAACGGCAGCGCGAGGAGATATTTCGTGACAACGAGCACCGACAGCCACGTCCGGTTCGATCCCTACGACGTCGAACTCATTGCGGACCCCTATCCGATGTTCAAGCGCCTTCGCGACGAGGCGCCGCTGTACTACAACGACGAATACGACTTCTATGCGCTGAGCCGTTATGCCGACGTCAACAAGGGGATCATCGACCACCAGACCTACAGCTCCGCCCGGGGCGTGATCATGGAACTGATCAAGGCGAACCTCGAGATCCCGTCGGGCATGCTGATCTTCGAAGACCCGCCGATCCACGACGTGCACCGCAAACTGTTGTCGCGGATGTTCACCCCCCGCAAGATCGCCGCGCTGGAACCGATGATCCGCGACTTCTGCGCGCAATCGCTGGATCCGCTGGTGGGTTCGGGGCGGTTCGACTTCGTCACCGATCTCGGGGCCATCATGCCGATGAAGGTCATCAGCGCGCTGCTGGGGATACCCGAAGCCGACCAGGAGTACATCCGGGATCGCGGCAACGCTCAACTGCGCACCGAGCCGGGTCGGCCGATGAGCGCCGCCGAGCACGGCCTGTCGGTGGGCGAACAGTTCGAGGCCTACATCGACTGGCGCGCCGACAACCCGTCCGATGACATCATGACCGAGCTGCTCAACGTCGAATTCGTCGACGAGACGGGCAACACCCGGCGGTTGCGGCGCGAAGAGATTCTCGTCTACCTCAACGTGGTGGCCGGGGCGGGCAACGAAACCACGACCCGCTTGATCGGCTGGGCCGGAAAGGTTCTCGCCGAGCACCCGGACCAGCGCCGCGACCTCGTGGCGAACCCCGCGCTGATCCCCCAGGCGATCGAGGAGCTGCTCCGTTTCGAACCGCCGGCGCCGCACATGGCCCGTTACGTCACCCGCGACGTCACCATCTACGACCAAACGGTGCCACAAGGCAGCGTGATGCTGATGCTGCTCGGAGCGGCGTGCCGCGACGAGCGCCAATTCGGCTCCGACGCAGGCGAATTCAACATCCATCGTGCCGCCCGGCCACACTTGACCTTCAGCGTCGGCGCCCACTTCTGTCTCGGTTCGGCGCTGGCGCGGTTGGAAGGCCGCGTCGCGCTGGAGGAAATCCTCAAACGCTTCCCGGAGTGGGAACTCGACCTGGCCAACGCCACCCTGAGCCCGACCTCGTCGGTGCGGGGTTGGGAGACCCTGCCCACGTTGGTGCCCTGATGACCGGTGGGGTCGACGGCCGCGTCGCCGGCAAGGTCGCCTTCATCACCGGCGCCGCCCGGGGCCAGGGCCGCAGCCACGCGGTGCGCTTGGCCCAAGAAGGCGCCGACATCATCGCGATCGACGTGTGCGGACCCATCGAGAACCTGGCCTACCCGCATTCAACCCCGGAGGACCTCGCCGAAACCGCCGACCTCGTCAAGGGATTGGACCGGCGCATCGTCACCGCGCAGGTCGACGTGCGCGATTACGACGCGTTGCAGGCCGCGGTGGACGACGGGGTCGAACAGCTCGGCCGGCTCGACATCATCGTCGCCAATGCGGGCGTGGGCACCGACGGCCGCAGGTTGCACAAGATTCGCGAGAACGTCTGGCAGGACATGATCGACATCAACCTGACCGGTGTGTGGCACACCGTGAAGGCCGGCGTTCCGTACATCCTGTCGGGCGGACGCGGTGGTTCGATCGTGCTCACCAGCTCGGTCGGCGGCCGCAAGGCCTACCAGAACACCGGCCACTACGTGGCCGCCAAGCACGGCGTCATCGGGCTCATGCGGGCCTTCGCCGTCGAGCTCGGTCAGCACATGATCCGGGTCAACTCCGTGCTGCCCACGCAGGTCAGCACCACGATGGTCATGAACGACAACACGTTTCGGCTGTTCCGCCCAGACCTTGCCAACCCCGGGCCCGACGACTTCGCGCCCTTCTCCCAGATGATGCACACGCTGCCGGTGCCGTGGGTCGAACCCATCGACATCAGCAATGCCGTACTGTTTCTTGCCTCCGACGAATCACGCTATGTCACAGGCGTTTCGCTTCCCGTCGACGCGGGCAGCTTGCTCAAATAACTGAACTCATCACAACGAAGTGGAGAAAGCCCATGCCTGAATTCGACTACGAGAAGTTGAAGAAGGAAGCCGAGCAGTACATCAGGTTCGAGAAGGACAAGAAGAACCGGATCGCCTACATCACGTTCGACCGTCCCGACGCCCAGAACGCCGCCAGCCTGGGCATGCGGCAGAACTACGCCGACCTGATCCACAAGTGCAACGTGGACGACGAAGTCAAGGTGGTCGTGATCCGCGGCGAGGGGCAGGATTTCGGCAGCGGGGGTGACCTGCCCGAGCAGCGGCCGATGCTGGAAAACCCCGGCCTGCCGCTGCACCACGAGCTCGCGATCAACGACGACGACGTCAAGTACCCGCCCGGCGGCTCCTACCGGTACCTGTCCACCGTCACCGACTTCTACGCCAAGGCGCGCGCCGGCAACCGCCCGCTGCAGGAGCTGCGCAAGATCAGCATCATCGAGGCCAAGGGTTACTGCTACGGGTGGCACTTCTATCAGGCCGGCGACGCCGACCTGGTGGTGGCGAGCGACGACGCGCTGTTCGGGCACCCGGCCTTCCGCTACGTGGGCTGGGGACCGCGGCTGTGGTGGTGGGCCGAGACGATGGGCCTGCGCAAGTTCTCCGAAATGTTGTTCACCGGACGACCGTTCAGCGCGAAGGAAATGTACGACTGCGGCTTCGTCAACAGCGTCGTGCCGCGCGACCAGCTGGAGGCGGAGACGCAGAAGTACGCGCTGGCGTGCTCGAAGTCCCGCCCGACCGACACGGTCGCGGTGCAGAAGACCTTCCTGGAGCTCTATAAGCAGCACAAGGGCGAGTACTTCGGCAGCCTGCTGACCGGCATGGTCGAGGGCATGCTGCCGATGATTCAAAACGACGCCGAGGAGGTCGACCTCACCGGCGGCACCTTCGAAAAGGGCCTCAACAACGTGGTGAAGGACAACGACCTGAACTTCCCGCCGGAGTGGCGCCTGAGCCGCTCGGGGCGCGCGAAGCCCTGACCGCGTCAGGACAGCGCGCATGTCGGCGCTGACGGGCTTCCGGGTCGTCGAGCTGGCGGGCTCGGTCGCGGGGGAGTTCTGCGGAAAGCTGCTGGCCGACTTCGGCGCCGAGGTCATCAAAATCGAGGCGCCCGGGTGTGGCAGCCCCACCCGGGCGCTTGCTCCCATCGTCGGCGAGGGCCGCGGGCCCGACGCGAGCGTCGTGTTCGCCTACCTCAACACCAACAAGCAGTCCGTCGAACTCGATGCCGGCGACCCGCGCCGTCAACAGCTCATCGGGACGGCGGACGCGGTCATCGACGATCAAGCGTCGTCGCTGGCCGGCGCGCACCCGGACGTGGTCTTCTGCACGATCACCCCGTTCGGGGTCGACGCGCCCGAGGAGTACCGAAACGCACGCAGCATCAACGTTTTTCACGCCAGCGGCTGGGGCTATCACACGCCCAGCCACGCCGACCCGACGCTGCCGCCGCTACAGGGGCCGGGTCGCTTCCTTGCCGACTACGAGGGCGGGCTGGACGCCGCGCTGTGCATCACGGCGGCGTTGTTCGGACGCATGCACCGCGGTCACGGCGAGCAGATCGACGTCTCGCAGCAGGCCGTCCTGGCCTCGCGTGCGGACTGTATCCTGGGCCGGTTCGTCACGGGCGAGGTCCCGGCCGCGGGCACCCGCGACGACTACGACCAGGCGGGGCCCGCGTCCTTCTTCGCGTGTACCGACGGATTCGTCTACCTTTACATGACCAGCCGCGCGCACTGGCTTGGCGTCAAGGCGTTGCTGGACCACCCCGCGTGGTTGGACGAATTCGACGATGACTGGCTGGAATTCGCGGTCACGCCGCGCAAGGTCGCGGCCTTCCGGCGGGGGTTCGCGCGCTGGGTGGCCGTGCAGCGCAAAGACTCCGCCGCCGAACGGGCCCAGCGGCTGGGCGTGCCGCTGGTTGCCGTCAACGGCGCCGCCGACCTGCGCCGGTCTCCCCAGTACCGGCACCGGGGATTCTTCCGCGCCGCGTGCCACCCGGTGCTCGGCGAGGCGGCGTACCCCACCGTCCCGTACGCCCTCAGCGCCTCCCCGGCGCGCCTGCACTCGGCGGCGCCGACTCTCGGTCAGCACACCGCGACCGTGCTGCAGCGGCTGGGCGTGCCGCACGCGGCCCCCTCGGTGCACTCGCCGCAACTCAAGCCCGCGCTCGAGGCGCGTGGCGGCCCGCTGCAGGGCGTGCGGGTCGTCGAGCTCACCAAGGTGTGGGCGGGCCCCTACGCGGGCAAGCTGCTGGCGCTGCTGGGCGCCGAGGTGATCAAGGTCGAGACAGCGACCATGCCCGAGGAGATGCGCGCCTACGGCGGCACCGACGTCAACCACGCGCCGTTCTTCCTGAGCATCAACCCCGAGATACTCAGCGTCGACCTCGACATCAAATCCCCCGAGGGCATGGCGGCGTTGCACGGCCTGATCGCCCGCAGCGACATCGTGATCAACAATCTGCGGCCCGGCGCGATGGAGCGCCAGGGGCTCGGATACCGGGAGCTGGCCCGGCTCAAATCGGACATCATCTCGGTGTCGATCAAGATGTGGGGCAACGACGGGCCACTGGGCCACCAAACCGGTTACGCGCCCTGCTTTTCCGCGCTTTCGGGGTTGGCGTCGCTGGTCGGGTACCGCGGCGGCCCGCCGCTCGGCGCGAGCATGCGCTACGGGGACTCCACTGTGGGCGCCGCCGCCGCGTACGCCGCGGTGGTCGCGTTACTACATCGGGAGCGCACGGGGGCGGGGCAATTCGTCGACGTCTCGGCCGTGGAGACCCTGTCCTCGATGATCGGCGACAGCCTGCTGGAACAGGATCTGACCGGCAACCGCATGGAGCCGGGCGGCAACAGCCACCCGGACATGGCCCCGCACGGCTGCTACCCCTGCACCGACGGTTGCTGGATCACCATCGCCGTGGCCGACGACGCCGAGTGGCGGCGGCTCTGCGCGGTACTTGGCGCTGCGGCGCTGGCCGGCGATCCGCGTTTTGCCACGAGGGCCGACCGGCGGCGCGCTGCCGACGCGCTCGACGCCGAACTGGCGCGACTGACCGCCGCCCAGGACGCCGACCGGCTCGCCGCACAACTGCGCGCGGTGGGCGTGCCGGCCGAAAAGAGTGCCACCGCGCTCGATGTCATTGCGGATCAACGGCTTTGGGACCGCGAACTGTATCGGTTCGTCAGCGACCACCGGGAGGGTCAGCGCCCGGTCCTGGGGCCGTCCTGGCGGATGACGCGCGACCCGGCGCGCATCTCGCGCGGCGCCCCCGACATCGGCGAGCACACGGACTACGTTCTACACGGGCTTCTACACGGCATAGTGGGTGAGTCGGCACCGCCCCGGGTGGCCGCAGGGGAGGGCAACACGTGAGGCAAACTCTGGCGAACACCGTGGCGCTGGTCACCGGCGCCAGCAGCGGCATCGGCGCGGCGACGGCGCGGGCGCTGGCCGAGCAGGGGGCTGCGGTCGCGCTGGTGGCGCGACGGACCGACCGGCTCTCTGAACTCCGTTCCGAGATCGAGTCTTCCGGCGGGACGGCGCTGGTATTACCGGCCGACGTTACCGACGCCGACCAGATGGCCGCCGCGGTGCAGCGCACCGTCGCCGAATGGGGCCGCCTGGACACGCTGGTCAACAACGCGGGCACCATGCGATCCGGCCCCGCGGCGGAGGCGCCGCTGCAGGACTGGGACACCATGATCGCGGTGAACGTGCAAGGTGTCCTTTACGCGACCCGAGCCGCGCTGCCCCACCTGATCGACGCCGCCGCGGACTCACCCCGCGGGGTCGCTGACGTGGTCACCATCAGTTCCACCGCCGGCTGGGCCGCCCGCCCGAACACGGCGGTCTATTCGCTCACCAAGTTCGGCGTCAACGCGTTCAGCGAGGGCCTCCGCCAGGAGGTGTTGGGCAAGCGGGTCCGCGTCGGCGTGGTGGGTCCCGGAACCGTCGACACCGAGATCTTCGATCACCTGGCGGAATCGTCGCGCGAGGCGATCGCCAAGCAGACCGCCGGGATGGTCAAGCTGCGTCCGGAGGACATCGCGGACGCGGTGCTGTTCATGGTGACGCGCGACCGCCGGGTCGCGGTAAACCACATGCTCGTGCGGGCCGCCGAGCAGACCTGGTAATGCCGGATCACTGGGTGGTCGGCGACCAGTTCGGCCTGCCGATACCCGCCGATCCCGTGACGCTGCGCGACGGTGGCGCGGCGTTCCTCACCGACGCCTTCCGGGCCTTCGGGGTGCTCGGGGACGCCGACGCCGTCTCGCGCATCGTCGGGTTCGAGGAATTCCCCGGCGGCAGCACGGGCCGCAAGGTCGCGTTGGACGTCGAATATTGTGGCCACACAACATCATTGTCCACCGAGCTATTCGTCAAGTTCTCGCGCGACCTGGACAGCCCCCTGCGGGACGTGGGGAAAGCCCAGATGCAACCGGAGGTCCGGTTCGCCGTGTTGACCCGCACGCCGGGGTTTCCCATTGCGGTGCCCACCGCGCAGTTCGCGGACTATCACCGCGATACCGGCACCGGCATCCTCATCACCGAGCGAATCCCTTTCGGCACGAACGGTATCGAACGCCAGTATCACAAGTGCCTCGATTACGAGATGCCCGACGCCCTCGCGCACTACCGGGCGCTGCTGACGGCGCTGGCGAGGCTGGCCGGCGCGCATCGCGCCGGGGGCTTGCCCGCCGACCTGTTGGCGCACTTTCCCGTCGATGTGCGGGCGGCGACGGTGGGGCAGCGGGCACCGATGCCCGCGGACACGGTGCGGCGGCGGGTGGACCAGGTCGCCGAACTGGCCCAGGACCACCCCGGGCTGCTGCCGAGTGAGGTCGGCGCACCGAACTTCATCGCCAGGCTGCGCGAGGAGGTGCCGCGCGTCGTGCGCCACGCCGACGCGCTGCTGCACGGCCTCGCCGCCGACGACGACTACGTCGCGCTGTGCCATTGGAATGCCAACGTGGATAACGCCTGGTTCTGGCGCGACGCGGGCGGCCAGTTGCGCTGCGGGCTGTTGGACTGGGGCTGCGTCGGCCAGATGAACATGGGCATGGCGATATGGGGGGCCATGTCCGCCGCGGAAACCGATTTGTGGACAACGCATTTCGACGACCTGCTGGGCCTGTTCGTCGCGGAGGTTCACCGATGCGGCGGACCCGGCCTCGACCCGGGCCGCCTGCGCCGTCACACGCTGCTCTACGCAGCCGCGATGGGCACCGCCTGGTTGCTGGACGTGCCCGCACTGCTGCGCAAGCGCTTCGACCCGATGCCGCGCTCGCGCACCGATCCTCGGATCAGGGCGCACGAGGGCGTGCGCGCGCCGCTGCAGATGCTGTCAAACCTGTTGTGTGCGTGGGAGCGCTACGACGTGGGCGATCTGCTCGACGCCGCTCTGGCAGAACGCGCCTGCCGTTAGGGCTCGTCGGCTAAGGCTCGTCTTCGTCCCTGCCCGCGTCTTGGAGCAACCTCTCCGGGTGATGGAACGTGTTGATACGCCGCTGCCCATAGTCCAAGTGCGGCGGCGGAATCCATTCGGTGTCGCCGTTGGCGTTCTTGCGGGTGGTCCAACCACCCGGGCGCAACAGGCGGTGCTGGGGTCCGCAGGCGAAGGTCAGGTCGTCGACGTCGGTGGTGTGACATGTGGCCCAGTCGGTGACGTGGTGGACTTCGCAGTAGTAACCGGGCGCGGTGCAGCCCGGAGCCGAGCAGCCGCGATCCTTCGCGTACAACACGATTCGCTGCGCAGGGGAGGCGAGTCGCTTGGTGTGATACAGCGCCAGGGCCTTGCCCTTGTCGAAGATCGCCAAGTAGTGTCGCGCGTGCCGCGCCAACCGGATCACGTCGCTCATCGGAAGGATGGTCCCGCCGCCGGTGAGGCCGCGGCCGGCCGCCGCCTCCAATTCGCTCAGCGTCGTGCTGACCACGATCGATGTCGGCAGCCCATTGTGGCGGCCGAGCTCACCGGACGCGAGCAGCGCTCGCAGCGCCGCGTTTACGGCGTCGTGCTGACGCTGGCCGACGTTGCGGGCATCCCGCTCGACTGCCTGTTCGCTGGGAGTGCCACTGACGCACGGCGTCTCGTCGTCCGGATTGCACATCCCGGGGGTCGCCAGCTTCGCCAGCACGGCCTCGAGCGTGGCGCGCGCCTCCGGGGTCAGCCAGCCGCGCAGCTCCGACATGCCATCGCGACCCTGCTTGCCCAGGTTCACACCGCGGCGGCGTGCCCGGTCCTCGTCGGTGAAGCTGCCGTCGGGATTGAGGCAATCGGTCAGGACGGTAGCCAATTCGGCCAACTGCTCGGGCCGAAATCGGGTGCCCTCGGTGGCGAGCTTGCGTTCGACCTCGTCACGCGTGGGCGCGTCGATCCAGCCGGGCAGCCGGTGACAGAAGTTGCGGATTACCGCCACCTGCGCGGGCCCGAGCGAGCCGTCGCGCTGCCGAGTGGCCGTCGCGGCCAACGCCGGCGGCAACGGTTCACCGGTCAGGCCGCGCCGCGGGCCCAGGTCGGCGGCCTCCCGAATGCGCCGCGAGGCTTCGGCGCGGCTGATCAACGCCGCCTCGGCGAGCGCGTGCGACAGGGTGCCGCCGAGCTCCTCCGGCGTGCCTTGGCGGGCCAGGCTGTTGATCAGCGGGTGTTCGATGGCCGGCAGCCGGCGGCGGATTTTCTCGCAGCGCCGCAACAACGCCAGGTATTCGCGGGTGGCCAAGGCGTCCGAGTCGTGGTCGACCAACTGCACCATCGCGGCGTCGATGGTGTCGAGCGCCGCCGATAAGGCTTCACGGTCTAGACTCACACCTCGAAGCTAGCGGAGGCCACCGACAAGAAATGCCGCGCTGATGCCCCTGAAGCTGGTGTGGCGCAAGTGGTTTGGCTTCTACCGAGTAAGCGACGAGCACCCGTCGGCCCTCACCATGTCACGGGTAGCTCGTACAGGCCGTAGGCCAGCGCGTCGTGCTTGAACGGAAGGTCGACCAGCGGCACCGCCAGCCGCAGCGTCGGGACGCGGCGCAGCAGCGTGGGCAGCACGATCTGCAACTCCATGCGCGCCAATTGCTGGCCCACGCACTGGTGGCGGCCGTAGCCGAAGCCGACGTGCGGTCCCTGTTCACGGGTCAGGTCCAGCCGGTCCGGGTCGGTGAACTGCCGGACGTCCCAGTTGGCCGGGGCAACGTCGAGGATGATGCCCTCGCCGGCGCGGATCGTCTCACCCCCCACCTCGATGTCCTCGACGGCGATGCGCCGCTGCCCGGTCTGAATGATGCTCAGGTAGCGCATCAATTCCTCGACCGCGACGGCGATGGCCTTGGGATCGTCGGTGTCGCGCAGCAGCGCCAGCTGATCCGGGTGCTCGAGCAGCGCGGCGATGCTGAGGCTGATCATGTTCGCGGTCGTCTCGTGGCCGGCGATGAGCACGCCGGTGGCCAGTTGGGCGGCCTCGCGCACGCTGATCTCCTCGGCGTTGACCCGCTCGGCGAGGTCGGACACCAAGTCCTCGGAGGGGTCGTCTCGCTTGGCCCGCACCAGGTTGGCGAGGTACTTGGCCAGCGAGGCGGCGCCCTGCGCGGTGTCCTCCGCGGTGGCGTAGCGGCCCATGCCGCGGTGGGCCTGAGCCTGGAAGAAGTCGGCATCCTCGTACGGCACGCCGAGCAACTGGCTGATTACCAGCGACGGTACGGGCAACGCCAAGCCGCTGACCAGGTCACCCGGCTTCGGCCCGGCCAGCACCGCGTCGATGTGGTCGTCGGTGATGTGCTGCACCGCCGGCCGTAGCGCCTCGACGCGC
Source organism: Mycobacterium sp. E2462 (assembly GCF_001672685.1). Lineage (NCBI taxonomy): Bacteria > Bacillati > Actinomycetota > Actinomycetes > Mycobacteriales > Mycobacteriaceae > Mycobacterium > Mycobacterium sp. E2462. Next base: position 3,857 of record NZ_LZKC01000258.1, on the reverse strand, counting down.
TTGAACGTGAATGGCTTTGACAACATTCGGCGGAACCGGGTGTGCTCCTCGGCGTCCGACGTGAACACCGAGCGCGGCCGGGCGTGCACGGTCGCCAGCATCCCTTCGTTCCAGTGCGGGTAGCCGGGCAACCGGTCGTCGACGCTGGTGCGCGAGTCGGTGAACAAGGATCGGATCGCCTCGTAACCGTGAATCAGCCAGGGCGTGCTGCCATCCCAGATGCGCACCCGGCTCAGCTGTCGATCGGCGTTGAGCCGCAACGCTCCCGGAGGCGGCGCGAAGGGGCAGCCGGGCGCGCGCGTCATCGGGAACTCGGGAATCGTCGTGCTGGTGGAGATGTCGGTCATCGCGCTCCTCGTTGATCGCCCGCTGTGGTCGTCGATGGCGGGGCGCCCGCCGGGCCCAAGTGCACCGGCGCGCGCCACAGCCCGACGATGGCGTCGATGAGGCCTTCACCGGCAACCGGCCACGCGGAGCGGGATCGCGGCCCGTGCTCGGCCAGCGCACCCTCGTGTTCGGCACACGTGTGCATCAACAGGTTTCGCACCATCACCATCCGCTCCGAGCGCACCCGCCGGGGCAGCTCGGGCAGGCAGCGGTTGATGCCGTCGATCGTCTGCACCAGCAACGGTGACGCCAGCGCGTCCCTGGTCACCACCTGCCGGTATGCCGGATCCGCCATGGCTTGGGCGGCGAAGCGCGCATACCAGCTGGGGGTCCCCAGCGCCGCGAGGTGATCGGTCAGCGGGCGAACCAGCGTCCCGACCCAGTCGCGCAGGTCGGTCGAGTCGACGACGGTGGCCAGCATCTGCGCGCGCAGCTTCTCGATCGGTTCGCGGTGTTTGCTCTCGATGGCCCGCAGCAGATCGGTGCGGGTTCCGAAGTGGTAGCACGCCGCGGCGTTGTTGCCCTGCCCGGCCGCTTCACTGATCTGCCGGTTCGACACGGCGTACATGCCCCGCTCGGCGAACAGCACCTCGGCGGCGGACAGGATCGTCTCCCGCGTGCCGAGCGATCGATCGGTACGAGCCATCCGCGGGGCGGTCACCGCCTCAGTGAACACCGTCGCCTGGATTAAATCAAGAAATTTATTTAATTAAGGTGACCGGTGTGCCGATGGCCGCGCTCGGCCGCCCAACGCGCGGGCGCGCCCCCGCGATCGCCACGAAATTGTGCGCGGCGGGCGCAATTTCGCCAGGATTTCGTCGGCCTGACGCCCGCGGCCACCACCACGCGCAATACAGTCGTGCCCATGAATCCGCTGCAGCGGGTGGCTCGCAACCCGACCGTGTACCGCTGGCTGTTGCTCAGAGGCGCGCGGCTCACCGAAGCGCTCGAGTCCTTCCTTCGATTCGTCACGGGCGGGCGTTTCGGCGCCCTGGACGTCGTCGGCCTGCCCAACGTGCGAATCACCGTATCCGGGCGCAAGACCGGGCTGGCTCGCACCGCGACGGTGCAGTACGTCCCGGACGGCGACCGGCTGCTGCTGGTGGGATCCAACTGGGGCCGCGAGCGGCACCCGTCGTGGTCGGCGAATATCAAAGCGGCGCAACGCATCACGCTGCGCAAGCATGGCCACCGGTTCGTCGCGACGGCGCGCCTGCTCACCGGCGAGGAGCGCGACCAAGCGTGGGCGAAGGTGGTTGCGCAGTGGCCCAATTACCAGCTCACCCAGGACATGGCGGGGGCACGGCGATTCCGCGTGTTCTCGCTCACGCCGACCGGCTGATTCTGGCGCTCAACCCGACTGCGCTCAACCCGACTGCGCTCAACCCGACTGCGCTCAACCCGACTGGTTGTCGCCCCACACCGCGTGCGCGCCCGCGTCGCCGACACGGTAGATCTGCACCATCGACGGAATCCCCACGGCGAGGGCGAGGATCGCCACCACGAGGCGGGCGGCAACCCGGCGCTTGTCCGATCGTCGTTCGACCACGCGCAGCGCCACCAGCGCCACCGCGACCGCCAGCAGCGCGGCGGCGACGTAGTTCATCGTGCTGCCCAACGACGCGTGTTCGCGCACGATGGGACTGTGCTGCGGGCTGCGGTCATACAACCACTGGCCCGCGTTGACGGTCAGCAACGTCAGCACCAAGGTCGCGACGGCGAACAGCGCCGTGAGCCACAGCGTTTGGCCTCGCCGGGCCGCCGGCCATACAGCGCACACGATCTCCAGCGCCGCCGTCAACGGCACCAGAACCAGGGCGAAGTGCAGCAGCAGGGCGTGAGCCGGCATGCCGTTGATGACGTCCATGGGGTCTCCCGCCGCCCGCAGCGTACCGCTAGCCGCCAAGCCCCTTCTTGACGACGGCATCCTGCTTCTGGCCGACGTCGTTGACGAAGTCCGGAGGCGCCAACGTGTCGGGCGGCCCGTCGAATTCGAGGGTGACAAGCGCCTTGCCCTCGGTGAAGAGCAGAATCACCACGCCCTTCGAGTGGTCCGGGGAGTTACCCATCAGCGACGTGCCGCCGGTTCCGACGGTGGCGGGTTGCGACGAGGGGTCCTTCACCGCTGCGCCCTGCTGGCCCTTCGCGGCGTTCAACGCGTCCGTCGCGGCCGCCGGGTCGGTGAACACCAGGATGGTGTCCTTGATGGCGTGGCTGCCGTCGTCGTCCTTGAATGTGGTGGCGACGCCCGGTTGACCGTTGGGGTTGTTGGTCGGCGGAGCGGCGGTGAAGGGCACGGGCGCGCTGATGTCGCCCGCCTGGATGAGCAACTTGGTGTAGTCCCCGGGCTGTCCCGCCGCGCCGCCGGGCGCGGCCGAGGTCGGCGCCGCGCCCGCGGCCGATGAGGTGGCAGTTCCCGACTTCGAGGGCGACGTCGACGTCGAAGACGACTGCTTCGAGCAGCCCGCCAACGACACCGCCAGCGCCGTCGTCGCCGCCACGCCGGCGGTCACCGTCCGTGACATCCTCATCGCCTCGAGCTCCCTTCTCGGTCGTCCCTCGACGCCGTCGGCGCGACGGGGCCGGATCCGCGCTTCGCAACGCACAGTACCCGGCCGCGCCACGTCGGCAGGTCGAGGGAGCGTCCGGATCGGACTCGAGCGACTACTCCAATTGGTCGCGCAGGCAGCGCAACGTACTGGCCAGGATGCGCGAGACCTGCATTTGCGACACCCCGATGCGCTCCGCGATCTGGCTCTGCGTCATGGATTCGAAGAACCGCATCCGCAGCACCTCGCGCTCGCGCCGCGGCAGGGAACCGATCAGGGCCCGCAGCGCCTCGCGGTTGGTGATGTGATCGATCTGCGGGTCGATGCCGCCGACCGAGTCGGCCACCAGGCGGGGCGTGCCCGAACTGTCGGCGCCGATGGGCGCGTCCAGCGAATCGAGCCGGTAGGCGTCGCGCGCCACGAGGCATTCCACGATCTCCTCGTGCGGCACTTCGAGCACCTGTGACAGCTCGGCAGCCGTGGGGGCGCGCCCCAGCTGCTGCGAGAGATCCGCCGTCGTGCGGCTGATCTGCACGTGCAGCTCGCGCAACCGTCGCGGGACGCGCATGCCCCAGCTGTAGTCGCGGAAATACCGTCGAACTTCGCCCATCATGGTGGGCACCGCGAAGCCGATGAAGCTGGGTCCCTTGGCCGGATCGAAACGATTGATCGCATTCATCAGGCCGAGCCGTGCCACCTGGATCAGGTCGTCGAGACCTTCGCCGCGGCGGGCGAAGTGGCTGGCCACGTGGTCGGCCAACGGTAGGCAGCGTGCCACGATGCGTTCGCGCTGCCGCCGATACTCGTGGGACTCCCCAGGAAGCTGCTGCAATGCCATGAACATCTCGACAACGTCGTCATAGGAGTCGTCGGCGCGGCTGCTTTGGGATCGGGCGGGCCGGGTCCGCACCTCGGGTGTCT
>NZ_LZKC01000257.1:0-15998 GCF_001672685.1 Mycobacterium sp. E2462 | reverse complement strand
CGGGTTGGCCCGCTGGGCGGCCCTCGAGAGGGCCGCTGGGTCAGGACAGCTGATCGAGGCGCAGCGGCATCGCGATGTCGAGCCACTGGTTTTGCCCGCAGGCGCCGCTCGGGCCGACCGTCTTATCCTTGCCGGCGAAGGTCGTCGACCCGAGCTGGTAGCCGCCGTTGTCGTTGACCGGGTAGAAAAAGAAGGTCTGGTGCCCGCTGAACGCGGTACCGTCCTCGCACCGTTCCCAGTTCGGCACTTCGCGTTTGACCTTCCACATCTCGCCGTCGTTCATGTACAACGGCGCGCTCCATCCCTGATCGCTGGTCACCGTCCCATGGCATTCCTGGGTGGTGTCGCACGACGAACTGATGGTCCACGTCTGGATGACCGTGGGCTCGCCGAAGTACTGGTCGTTGCGCTGGGCCCAGTCACCGATGGAGGTGGCGCGGAATTTCCCGTTGAGGGCCACGTCTTCCTTGGTGATGGCCCGGGCCGTGGCCGCCGTGCCGAGAGCGCCGAACACCGTGGCCGCCACCAGGGTTGCGGCGCTGACTGCTGTGACTGGACGCATCCGATGCTCCTCGAGGCGCGTATCCGCCAATGCCTCTGGCGCCTTGTCGCCGTCGGCTGCGGCGTTTCCGAACGATGACGTTACACCGCTTCGCCCCACCAGGACACGGTTAACGAGCAATTCCGGGGTGCTCACCCGGACGGGTCGAACTTCGCGATCAACCAGGTGCCGTTGGTCTTCGTCAGCGTGACCAACACGCTGCTTTGAGTCTTCACGGGATCCTTCTTCTGCATGCTTGCCGTCGTCTGATCGACGAAGACCAACACGGCGGCCCGGTCGGGATGCAGGTCGGCGACGGCGGCCCGAATCACGTTGGCCGTCACCGTCAATTGGCCCTCCCGCGCGGTCGGCCCGACCACGTCGGCGGTGAATTTGCCGTAATAGTTCAAGAAGTCCCCGGTGAGGCGCGACTTGGCGGCCGCGAAATCGCTGTCCAGGTGGTCATAGGAGTACGACAGCACCGCCACCGTGCCGTCCGACGCCGCCTGGATCGCCCGGCGTGCCGCCGCGTCACCGATGCGTTGGTCCGGCCGGTAGAGGCCGACGTAGAGGCCCGCGGCCACTCCCACGGCCGCGACGACAAGCGACGTGGCGAGGATCGACCGCCACCGCGCCGCGTAGCGGTGGATGCCGCGCCCGATCGCCGTCGGCCGGGACGCGCGCGCCGACTCACCGTCGTCGACCGGGTCGTCGCCGTCCGGCGCCGCGTCGTCCTCGACCGTCATTGCAGGAAATCGATCTTCGACATTTTCAGCTGACCGCCGTCGCGGTCCAAGTTGACGCTGACCCGAAACAGCGCCGGTGGCGGTTTGGCGTTGTCCGGTCCGATGGGATCGGTTTTGGCCGCCACCAACACGACTCCCGAGTCGTTGCTCAGCGACTCGACGGCGACGGCGTCCACGGTGACCTTGCTGCCGACTTTGGTGTCCTCCGCCTTCTTGACCATCAGCGTCGAGAGCACCGCCAGCTGGCTGTTGAGGTCACCCGTCGAGGCATCGAGCATGCGCTGGACGTCCCGCTTCGCGTGCTCGGGGTCGATCGACAACAGCGCGGTAACCCCTTGCCGCCCCGCCGCGGCGAACTCGGCGGCCAGCCGTTGTCTGTGCTCGGCGGCGCGATGCTGGGCCACCATGTATCCGCTGGCTGCCAGGGAGGCGACGAAGACCACGACGCCGACGGTGGCCGCGATCGTGGTGCGCCGCGGGCGCCGAAACCACCCCGGGCGTCGCAGCCACGCCGGACGCCGCGGGCGGGCCGGTCGGCGGAGCCGTCGGCCGGCGCCCCGCGACCGGGCCCACACCGACGCCCGGCGCTCGGAATCCCCGCCACCGTCGCCCGTCTCGGCGGCCTCGCGCAGCCTCGCCAGGCGTGCCCGGGCCGCGTCGACGCGCGCCTGCGCCTGCGCGACTTCGGCGTCTGGGTCCGGTTGCGAGGCAACCGCTGCCGCGTCCGCCTTCGTCGCCGGATCGGTCACGTCCGACGGGTCGGGATTGGGGTCGGCGTCGAGCCCTTCCGGATCGTGCACGGAGAAGCAGCTTATCACTGCCGACCCGGTTGGACGCCGCCGTCGAAACGCCCCCAAGTGCGCAAACGCCCATCCGACGGCCGGCGGGGCACGCGGCGCCAACGGCCGCGCGGCGCGGCCGGCGATGCGGTCGGAAGCATCCTCTTCAAGCAGGAGAATTTTCTTTTCGGATGTGGCACAGTAATTGGGTGCGATTCACCGTGGCAATGGCTGCCGCGTTGCTCGGCGCCAGTGTTGTTGCGGCACCGCCCTCCTCGGCGGGGCCGACCGTGTGCGACTACCCCGCCTGCACGCCGGGCATCATGCCCCACCAGGTGCTGGGCGCGCCGTGCGACAACACGACCTATTACGCCTTCGGTGTCACCGACGGCTACGTCTCGTTCTCCTCCGAACCCGGCCGGCTGATGATCTGCGGCTCGCCGCGCAGATACCAGCCCCGATGGTTCCGCTCGCCGCCGATGGCGGGCGTCAAGGAAGAGAACGCCAGCTGCGAGAACTACCAGAATTACGTCGCACAGGCGCCCGACGGCCTGTTCCTGATCTGCTACGCCCACGACGGCGTCCTGACCTGGATTCGCGCCGACACCTAGCCGCGTCGAGGGTCGGCCGCGGCCTCTCGGGGCAGGCCGAGCAGACGCCGGCTCAGGTCGGTAACCCGGTCGAGCAACGTCGCGTCGTCGATGTCGGCAACCAGTGGATGCATGACGGCCGTGCTCAGCGCGCCGGAGAACATCGCCGCCTCGATCCGCCCGTCGAGGCCGGCGTCGCTGAGCAGCACCCGGTACAGGCGGTCCATGAACTGTTGGAACGGTACGTGTTCGGCGAGCAGCCGCACCACCACCGGATCGAACTGCAGCGTGCGCACCAGCCGGCGATCGCGCACCGCCATCTCGACGATGCGCACCAACAGGGCATCTCGCGCCTGCGGGCCGTCACCGTAGGCCTCGGCCTCCGCGACCGCCGGCTCGAGCCGGCCGAGTTCGCGTTCGGTCACCGCGATGACGATCTGTTCTTTGGTCCGAAACTGGTGATAGACGGCGGCTTTGGTGATTCCGACGGCGTCGGCGATCATTTGCAGCGAGGTGCCGCTGACGCCGTGCTCGGCGAACAGGCCCAGCGCGGCATCGAGCACCCGCGTCCGCGCCGCGCTGTGCTCGGTCAGCCAGAATTGCGCGCCCGTGACGGGCTGCCGTGCTGCTCCCACGCAACGAGAGTAGACGACGCTATTGACCGAAGCTAGCCGATCGGCTAGCTTCGGCTGACGACCGGGTGGCGGCCTCGCAGGGGGGAAGGAATCCGATGTCCGATATCGAAGCCGACGAACACCGGTCGTTGCCAACCGGCCGGGACGGGGAGCTGATCCTGCTGTGGACGCTGCCCGTGGCGCTGGTCCTCTGGATCGCCGGCTTCGCCCTCTTCCCAGGCTTCAACCCGCCGATGTCGCCGGCGATGTCGGCCGAGCAGGTGGCGGCGTTCTACCGCGACCCCGCCCACCTTCCCCAAATCCGTTGCAGCATGATCCTGTTCAACTGGCTCGGCGCGTGCCTGATCCCGATCCTGACCCTGATCGTCCTGCAGGTCCGCCGCATGGCCCACCGCACGCCGATCTTCTCCTACGCCCTGCTCGGGTGCGTCGCCGGTGCGCCGACGTTGTTTTTGGTGGCCGACGTCTGCTGGCTCCTCGCCGCGTTCCGGCCGGAGCGCAGCCCGCAGCTGACTCAGCTGCTGAACGACTTCGGCTGGATGACCTTCACCGTCGGGGTGCCCTTTCTGATCGGGCAGGGTGTGATCCTGGCGTTGGCAATCTATTTCGACGACCAACCCCGTCCGATCTTCGGCCGGTGGGTGGCCCACGTCAACCTGGCGGTGGCCGCCGCGCTGATCCCGGCGGCGTTCGTCGGCGTGGCGCAGACCGGCCCGTTGGCCTGGGACGGTGTCCTCTCGTTCTGGGTGAAAAACGTCGCCATCGCCGTCTGGATCCTGGTGATGGGCGTGGTCCTCGGGCGCGCCGTCTACCGTGAGCGCGCCGAATCTCGTTCCGAAAGAACGGCTTTGGTGGCCAGATGAGCGGCGTTCCGGCGACGCCCGCTCCGGTCGCGGGCCCCGCGTCGCACCGCCTCGTTTGGCACCTGCGGCACAACCCCAAGCGTGAGCTGTGGTTGGCATGGTGGACCCTCGTCGTGTTCTACGGTCTGTTCTTTCCGATGTTCTTCGTGGTGGCGCAGGTCCAGCCGCCGCCGGAGCCGAGCTGGGACCTCGCGACACAGGTTCACTGGTTCGCCGAGCGGCGTCTGGGGATACCCGTGGGCTTCGGTGTGATCTTTGCGATCAGCGGCATGATCGCGGTCAACAACGCGCTCATCGCGTACTCGATGCGGCGCATGTCGGTCAGCCGCGCCTTCGCCTATTCGTATCTGATCATCTACTCGCTCAGCGCAATTCCCGGCATGCTGCTGCTCAACATCGCGTTGATCGTCGGGACGCTGCGGGCGGACCGCGATCCCGAGGTGATCGGCTGGCTCTACGATTTCGCGTTCCTGTCCTTCGACGGGACCATGGGCGTGTTCCTGATCGGCTCGCTGATCTGGATGGTCGCGATCCTGATCGACCGCAACCGCGTGTTCGGCAAATGGTTCGGCTACCTCAACCTGTGCAACGCGCTCACCGAGGTGGTGGTGGCGCCCTGCTGGATCTTCCGGCGCGGCGTGTTGGCTTGGGACGGCGAAATCGCCTGGTGGCTCGACATGGTCGTCTTCGGCGTCTACCAGATCTCCTTCATCGTGCTGCTGTACCGGATGATCCGACGCGAGGACTTCGGCGCCGGTGTCCTGCCGGCGTTGCCGCGCCGGAAGGCGGCCGCGTGACGGCCGACCTCGCCGAGAAGGCCACCGCGGCGCGCGCCGTGCCGGGCCAGCCGGACATGTGGGCTTTCGTCCTGTTCGAAACCCTGGTCTTCACAGGGTATTTCGGCTTCTACCTGTTCGCGCGCGGCCGTAGCCCGGAACTGTTCCTGCACGCGCAGGAGCGGCTCGACCTGCGCGTCGGGGTCGTCAACACGTTGGTCCTGCTGCTGAGTTCGTGGGCGGCGGCGCGGTGCGTCCGGTCGGCGCGCGCCGGCGCCTACCGCGCGGCCCTGCGCGAGGTGTTGGGCACCGCGGCGTTCGCCGTGGTGTTCTTGGCGGTCAAGGTTGTCGAGTGGGCGCGGCTGATCCGGGCCGGAAACGGCGTGGCCGGCAACGACTTCTTCATGTACTACTTCTTCCTCACCGGCATTCACTTCGTGCACCTGCTGATCGGCCTGGTGGTGCTGGGCGTCCTCGGTTACCGGCTCGTCAGTCCGGCGCGCCGCGAGCAGGAGTTGATCGAGACCGGCGCCACCTATTGGCACACCGTCGATTTCCTGTGGGTGCTGATCTTCGCGCTGTTGTACGCGGTGCGGTGAGCGGTGCGGCGCAACGGGAGGCTGCTGGTCGTCTGGGTAATCCTGGCCGCACTGACGGGCAGTTACCTGGCGATCGACCACTCCCGCGGCGGCGTGCCCAGCGCGGTGCTCACCTCGACCGTCGTGCTGATCGCACTGGTCAAGGTACGCATCATCTTTCGCGAATTCATGGAGGTGCGGCACGCGCCTGTGCTGCTGTGCCGATTGACCGACGCCTGGGTGGTGCTGATGGCCGTTGCGATGCTGGGGTGTTATTTCGCCGGGGCGCACCTGCGCTGACGCGGCGGGGTCAGCCCACCGCCGCGACCGCGTCCGCCGTCGTGAACGACAGATGCAGTTCGCTCAGCCCGCGCAAGATGTAGGTCGGCTCGTAGGTGTAGCGACGCTCGGTGGCCGGCCCGTGATGGGCCTCGTCGATCTCGATGTGCGGCATCCGGTCCAGGATGCGCTCGATGGAGACGCGGCCCTCGACCCGGGCCAGCGGGCCGCCGGGACACGAGTGCACGCCCCGGGCGAACGCCATGTGCTCGCGAACGTTCTTGCGGCGCAGGTCGAATTCGTGCGGGTTCTCGAACCGGCGCGGGTCGCGGTTGGCCGCGCCGGGCAACACCATGACCACCGTGCCGGCGGGCAGGTCGACCCCCCCGATGCTGGTGTCCTTGACGACGAGCCGGGAGTCGCTTTTGACCGGGCTTTCCATTCGCAACGATTCCTCGATGAATCCCGGAATCAGGCTGCGGTCCTCGCGCAGCTGCTGCTGCACGTCCGGGCGATCGCCGAGCGCCTGCAACGCGGCGGACAGCAGCTTGGCCGTCGTCTCCTGGCCGGCGGCGAACAGGAACGTGGCCGAACGGACCACCTCGATCACCTCCGGCGTCGACCCGTCCGGATACTTCGCCTCCGCGAGGAAGGTCAGCACGTCGCCGCGTGGCGCGCGGCGACGGTCCTCGATGTAGTTGCAGAACTTCTCGTCGAGCCACTCCAGCGGGTTGATCCCGACCGACTCGTGGTCCAGCGCGCCGACCCGCGCCTCCGGACGGTCGGCACCGAGCACGACGCGGAATTCCTTATGGTCGTCCTCCGGGACGCCGAGCAGGTCGGCGATCACCAACGTGGCGAAGGGCTTGGAGTATTCGGCGATGAACTCGCACTCGCCGTTGTGCAGGAACTCGTCGAGCTGGCGGTCGGCGAGGCGCCACATGAACTCCTCGTTCTGCTTCAACCGGCTCGGGGTGAGCAGCTTGGCCAGCACCGAACGGGCCTTGGTGTGATCCGGCGGGTCCATGGTCACCATGTGCTCGTTCATCGGGAAGTAGCTGCGGTGCTCGCTGATCAGTGCGCTGATGTCGCCGCCTTCGGGCGTGAACGGCAGCGGCGGGAACGGGCCACCGAGCGCGACGATGTTGGAGAACGTGGTCGGGTCCTTGTAGACCTCGGTGGCCTCGGCGTAGCCGGTGATCGCGACGACCCCGTGATGCGGCAGGCGCAGCACCGGGTTCTGGCTGCGCAGGTAGTCGAAATACGGGTGCGGATCGGGGACCAGCGAGGGATCGGTGAAGAAGTCGATCGAGTCGAAGTCGGTCATCGGTGTCACATCTCCCTGGGCTGGTCGGACCGGCTGCGTTCGGCGGCAGGGCACGGGCCATCCGACTGTGAAATCTGCACTGTGCTGAGCACCTGCTTAGCATGGCGGTATGGTCAGGTCAAGATCACCACGGCGCGGCGAGGCGTCCTTCGCTACGATCTGGCATCGTCGGTAGAGCAACGCCGAGGAGGCGTTCGGAGTACGGAGCTAACCCATGACGACGGCCCGCAGGCTCGGAGCGCCCGACGCCAAGAATCGCGTCCTGCTGCTCGATGCGGCCGAGCAGTTGATGGTCGAGGAAGGCTATGCGGCGGTCACGTCGCGCCGCCTGGCGAACAAGGCCGGGTTGAAGCCGCAGTTGGTGCACTACTACTTCCGGACCATGGAAGAGCTGTTCCTGGAAGTCTTTCGGCGCCGCGCGGAAGAAGCGCTGGAGGTGCACGCGAAGCTGCTGCAGTCGCCCCAGCCGCTGTGGGCGGTATGGCGGTTCGGCACCGATCCGGCGTTCACCCGGATCTCCATGGAATTCATGGCGCTGGCCAACCACCGCAAAGAGATGCGCGCCGAAATCGCTTACTACGCCGAGCGATTCCGTGAGGAGCAGCGCCAAGCCGTCACGGCCGCTCTGCAACGCTACGAGGCGGACAGCGGCGGCATCCCCCCGGTGGTGTGGACCGTGCTGATGACCAGCCTGTCGCGATTCTTGGTGCTCGAGCAGGCCGTCGGGATCTCCGCCGGGCACGCCGAGACCATGGAACTCATCGAGAGGCACCTGCGCCGGCTCGAGGGCGAGCCGCAGCCGTTCGCCGGTGTCCCCGACACCTGGCTGGTTCACCAGTTCCGCAGCGAGCAGAGCGCTCCCTTGGGCCCGCCCTTGGACACGACGACCACCCCGTCGACCGCCAGCACGCAGTGAATGCCCGGCGTGCCGGGCTCGGTGCCCGTGCTCGCCACGACCATCGCGTAGTCGTCGGGGTCCGACATGTCCAGGTCGAAGGTCCAGGACTTGCCCGGGCCGAGGTCGACGTCGACGTGGGGTGTGAACGAATACGGGTTGTGGCTGTAGTCGGAGAACTTGTCCGGCTGGTGGTCCAGGTAGTAGATGTCGGTGTAGATCGGATTCTCCGCGGTGACCGCGTATTTCACGTGATGCATGACGACCGGTTCGGCGTGGGCCCGGCCGCCCCCCGCGAGCAGCCCGGCCGCCGCCGTCAGCAGCGCCACCGCCGTCGCCGAGCCCGCGCTCGGCCGCCTGTACACACCTGTCATGTCACTCCTTCGGCTGCCGGGGTGCGGTTCACTCGCCCTGCGGTCCGCCGTGTGCAGTACACAGTCGTGCCCAGGATGGTAACGCCCGCGCGGGCCCGATTTGGCCGAATGAGCGCTTTTCCGACGGCGCGCGACGGCGCGGCGGGTGATGGCCGGCGTGCGCCGAATCGGATCTGCAGCATGCGATTTCGCTCCCCAAAAGGCGATTCGTCGGGTGGCGACAACTGCCGATATTGGCATTCTCTTTTCGGGAGAATAGCATCGTCGGCAAGGCCGCAACGTCGTGGGAGGTCGCCGGTGCGCAGGGGAATCGCGGTGGCGATCGGTGTCGCGCTGGTGGCGGCCTGCACGTCGCGGCCGGCAACCCAGTTGTCGAGCACGGCCTCGGTGGCCGTCGACGGCAACGCGACGAACTTCCACGTCGTCAAGTGCAGCCAGCTCGACTGGCGACGCACCATCGACATCGGCAGCACCTTCGCGGGCGCCAAGGTCGTCGTCGACGAGCAGGGCGAACCGGCCAGCGCCGAATCGGTGCACATCGACAACCTCAACGGCTTCACGGGCAGGTACGCGCGCGGCGGCGACGGCAAGGCCGACCTGAGCATCTCCGGGGACAAGATCAGCATCACCGGCACCGCCAACGGCTACCGCACGGACAAACCGGGGGACCCGGTCTCCGCCACCTTCAAGATCACCGCGACGTGCTGAGGGCCGCTTTCGCGGGGCCCGTTGCGGTCTGCTACCTGTAGAGAATACAATTCTCAAAATTGCGAAGGAGGATTTCATGGGGCAGCTGTCGCACCGGGAGGACGTGCCGTTTCCGATCTTTGATGCGGACAACCATCTCTACGAGCCGCCGGAGGCGCTGACCAAATTCCTGCCCAAGGAGTACAAGGACTTCGTTCAGTACGTGCAGGTCAACGGCCGGACGAAGATCGCGATCCGCGGTCAGATCAGCAATTACATCCCCAATCCGACTTTCGAGGTCGTGGCCCGTCCGGGCGCGTGGGAGGAGTACTTCAAGTACGGCAACCCGGACGGCAAGAGCAAGCGCGAGCTGTTCGGCGAGCCGATGCGCGCGATCCCGGCATTCTTCGAGCCCGCCCCGCGCCTGGAGAAGATGAACGAGCTCGGCCTGGACCGCACCTTGATGTTTCCGACGCTGGCCAGCCTGATCGAGGAGCGGCTGCGCGACGACCCGCTGGCCATCCACGTCCTGGTCCACGCGCTGAACGAGTGGCTCGACGAGGTCTGGGGCTTCAACTACCAGAACCGGATCTTCACCACGCCCGTGATCACGCTGCCGATCGTCGAGAAGGCGATCGAGGAGCTGGAGTGGGCGGTCAAGCGCGGCGCGCGCGCCATCCTGGTCCGTCCCGCGCCCGTGCCCGGCTACCGCGGCCCTCGGTCGTTCGCGCTGCCCGAGTTCGACCCCTTCTGGGAGCGGGTCGTCGAGCACGACGTGCTCGTCGGCATGCACTCCTCCGACAGCGGCTACTCCCGGTACACCTCGGAATGGGACGGCGCCGACCAGGAGATGCTGCCGTTCCAGACCAACGCGATGGGCATCCTCAACGAGTGGCGGCCGATCCAGGACTCGGTGGGCTCGTGGGTCATTCACGGCGCGCTCTACCGCCACCCCAAGCTAAAGGTCGCGATCGTCGAGGCGGGCTCGAAGTGGATGACCCCGTTGCTCGACGGCCTGGCCGAGGTGTTCCGCAAGGCCCCGGAGGCCTTCCCCAGCGACCCCGTGGAGATGGTGAAGAACCGGATCTATGTCAGCCCGTTCTTCGAGGACGGCATCGACGACCTGGTCAACCTCGTCGGTGTGGACCAGGTCCTGTACGGCTCGGACTGGCCGCACCCGGAGGGGCTCGCGGAGCCGACGTTCTACGTCAACGCGCTGGCGCACCTGTCCGTCGACGACCAGGCAAAGATCATGGGCGGCAACCTCGGTCGACTCGTCACGGTGTGACGCGCGGTCGGCCCCGACGGCGACGATGCAGGACGTGAAGCGTCCTGAGGTGGGGGCGCCGCCCGCGGGTGGGGCAGGGTCTGCCGACCGACGCTGGCAGACCATCCCCGAGATGGTGCTGAGCGCGGCGGATCGGTTCGGCGACGCCGAAGCGGTCGTCGACGGTCCGCTGCGCCTCAGCTTCACCGAGCTCATCGATCGAATACGTTGCGCGGCAGGCGCGTTCGCGGACCTAGGCGTCGCCAAGGGTGATCGGGTGGCCATCTGGGCACCCAACTCCGCGGAATGGATCATCGCGGCCTTCGGCCTGCTCACCGCCGGTGGCGTGCTGGTGCCGGTCAACACCCGGTTCAAAACCGAGGAGGCGGGCGACATCATCGCCCGCAGTTCGGTCAAGGCCGTCCTGGCGCAGCAGGGCTTCCTGGACCAGGATTACACCGTGCCCGCAGGGATCCCGGTTATCGACCTCACGTCGGACTTCCTGTCCAGCGGCTCGCCGTTCGTGCGCCCGGTGAGCGGCGACGACGTCGCGGACATCATCTTCACCTCCGGCACGACCGGCCGCCCGAAGGGCGCGATGATGAACCACGGCCAAACCCTGCGGATGTACCAGGAGTGGGCGACGCTCGCCGACCTGCGCCAAGGCGACCGCTATCTGCAGATCAACCCCTACTTCCACACCTTCGGATTGAAGGCGGGGCTGGTCGCGTCGTTCCTGCGCGGTGCGACGATGTTGCCGGTCGCGGTCTTCGACATCGACACGGTGGTGGATCTCATTGCGCGCGAACGCATCACGATGTTGCCCGGGCCGCCGACGCTGTACCACTCGCTGCTGACCGTCGCCGACACGTCGAAGCTGTCCACGCTGCGGGCGGGTGTCACCGGCGCGGCGGACATCCCCGTGGAACTGGTCCGCCGCATCCACGACGAATTGCCGTTCGAGACCTTGATGACCGGATACGGGTTGACCGAGGCCGGAAACGTCACGTTGTCGCGCCCCGGCGACTCCTTCGAGGACGTCGCGTCCACCGCGGGCGTGCCGTGCGAGGGCGTCGACGTGCGTCTCGCCGACGACGGCGAGGTCTTGGTCCGCGGCTACGGGGTGATGCAGGGCTACCTCGACGATCCCGCGGCCACCGCCGCGGCCATCAACACCGACGGGTGGTTGCACACCGGAGATTTGGGCGCCTTCACCGAGACCGGGCGCCTGCGCATCGTCGGGCGCAAGAAGGACATGTTCATCGTCGGGGGCTTCAACGCCTACCCGGCCGAGATCGAGGGGTTCCTGCTCCAGCACCCCGCGGTGGCCCAAGCCGCCGTGATCGGGGTGCCCGACGAGCGCCTCGGGCAGGTGGGCAAGGCCTTCGTCGTCACGAAGACCGACGTGGCCGCCGGCGACCTGGTCGCCTGGTGCCGCGAGCGGATGGCGGGGTTCAAGGTGCCCAGGTCCGTGCAGTTCCTCGACGCGCTGCCGCTCAACGCCACGGGCAAAGTGATGAAAGACCAATTGCGGTGAGCGACGGCGACATTCACTCGATGGTGATCGCATCCGACTATCGGGTGCCCGACCCGAGCAAGGTGTGGCCGCTGCTCGAGCGGCGCAAGTCCGCGCTCGCCGACATCGGCGCACACCACGTGCTGGTCTACACCTCGACCCACGACTACGGCCGGGTCCTGGTGATGATCGGGGTGCACAGTCGCGAGCCGATCGTCGAGCTGCTGCGGTCGCGGGTGTTCTTCGACTGGTTCGACTCCGCGGGCGTCGAGGACATACCCGCCGTCTTCGCCGGCGAGATCGTCGACCGCTTCGTCGAGGCGCCGGTGAGCACCCCCGCCGCGCCCGGCGTCGTCGTCGCGGCCATCGCCTCCGTGCACGACGTGTCCCTGCTTACGGCGCGAATGGGTTCGGCCATGGACAGATTCGCCGCGGCCGGCATCCGCAAGACGTGGGTGTTCCAGGCCTTCGATGACGAGCACGAGGTGCTCATCATGTCGGAGCTGCCCGACGAGGAGCGGGCGCGACAGTGGGTCGACCATCCCGACGCCGCGGCCGAATGGATGTCGGGGGCCGGCGTGGGCGCCTACCCGCCGATCTTTGTCGGCCGGTTCTTCGACATGATGCGCATCGACGGCCGGTGAGCGACCGCGATGTTCGTGTGCCTGTGTAACGGAGTCACCAGTCATACGGTCAGCGAGGCCGTGGCGGCCGGCGCGACCACCACGAAGGAAGTCGCCCAGGCCTGCGGGGCGGGCGCCGACTGCGGGCGTTGCCGGCGCACGGTCGCGGCGATGCTGCGCTCGTCGACCCCGGACCGAACCGCAAACCCGGCCTAGCGGCGCTCAGCGCGCGCCCTCCGGCGACATCGGCCCGACCAACTGGGCGAGCAACCGCGGAACCTCGAGGCGGGGCAACACCACCTCGATGAACACCATGCGGTCCTGGTGGGTCGCGGCCGCGGTCAGCGCCTGGTCGAGCTCGCCATACGTCTGCGCGCGAAACACCAAATGGTTGGCCACCCCCAGCGCCCGCGGAATGTCCGTCCACTGCCAGCCGACGATGTCGTTGTAGGGCGCCGCCTCCCCGTGGATCGCCCGCTCCACGGTGTAGCCGTCGTTGTTGACTACCACGATGACCGGGGACAGGCCCTCGCGCGAGAAGGTGCCCAGCTCTTGCACGGTCAGCTGCGCGGCCCCGTCGCCGATCAGCAACACCGTCCTGCGCTCGGGGTGGGCGACGGCGGCGCCCACCGCCGCGGGCAGCGTGTAACCGATTGAGCCCCAAAGAGGTTGGCCGATGAAGGTGACACCGTGGGGCAGCCGGTGATCGGCCATTCCGTAGAACGACGTGCCCTGGTCGGCCAGGACCACGTTGCCCGGGGTGAGCGCGACGCACAGGCGGTCCCACAGCAGCTGCTGGGTGAGCGGCTGATCGCTCGCCGGCGGGGGCGGCAGGGGCGCGGCGGGGGGCGCCGCCACCGGCGGGGACGTGACGCCGCGGCCGACGAGGATGGTGGCCAGCGCCTCCAGGGCCGCGCCCATCTCCAGCGGGGCGAAGACCGCACCGCCGACGCTGCTCTGGTACTGCCCGATGTCGATGGTGCGCGCGGGGTCGATGCGCTGGCTGAAAAAGCCGCTGACCATGTCGGTGAACACCACGCCCGCCGTCACGAGCACCGGCGCGTCCTCTATGGCCGCCCGCACCCATTCGGCGCTCGCCGCCCCCGCGTAGATGCCCAGGAAATTGGGGGAGCTCTCGTCGAGCAGGCTCTTCCCCCACATCAGCGTCGCGTGCGGCACCACGTCGGCCGCCAGCAGCGCTTCGAGTTCCTTGACCGCCTGCAACCGGTGCACCAGCAGGTCGGCCAGCACGGTCACGCGGTGCGCGCCGATCAGCTGGGTGGCCGCCTCGACGAACAGCGACAGCGCGCGGGGGCTGGTGCCGCCGGAGTAGCTGGGCAACGGCTCCGACGGCGGCTCGGTGGGGAACCGGGCCACGTCGGTGGACAGCAGCAGGTATCCGGGGCGCTTCTGCTCGCGCACCTCCGAGAGCACCCGGTCGATCTCCCGGCACGCCGTCGCCGGCATCAGATTTGCTTGCGCGCAGGTGATTTCGCGGCTCACCCGGAAGAAGTGCTCGAAGTCACCGTCACCCAGCGAGTGGTGCAGTGCCCGCCTGGTGCCCTGCGCGTCCTTGGAGGGGCCGCCAACGATGTGGACGACGGGCACGTGCTCGGCGTAGCTGCCGGCGATGGCGTTCGCCGCGGACAGCTCGCCGACGCCGAAAGTGGTTACCACGGCGGCCAATCCGCGCAACCGCCCGTACCCGTCGGCCGCGTACCCGGCGTTGAGCTCGTTGGCGCTGCCCACCCACCGGATGCTCGGGTGGGCGACGATGTGGTCCAGGAAGGCCAGGTTGTAGTCGCCGGGGACGCCGAAGATCTCCGAGACGCCCAGCTCGGCGAGGCGGTCCAGGAGGTAGTCGCCGACGGTGTAGAAGGATTCTTCGGAGTCGTCGATGCGCAGGGAAGTCACGGTGACGACGGTACGCCCGCTCGGCCCAAATCACCCCCCGGTGGCAGCCGGTTGGCCTATCGTGCGGCCATGGCAATCAACGAAACCCGGGAAATAGTCGTCGAGGCGACGCCCGAGGAAATTCTGGACGTCATCGCCGATCTGGAGTCGATGACCGAGTGGTCCGACCCCCATCAAAGCGTGGAAGTTCTCGAGCGGCACGCCGACGGCCGGCCCGCCACGGTGAAGATGAGGGTCAAGGCGGCCGGGATCACCGACGAACAGGTGATCGCCTACACCTGGGCAAAGAACAAGGTGAGCTGGACGCTGATCAGCTCGGGCCAGCAGCGGTCGCAGGACGCGTCGTACACGCTGACCCCCCACTCCGACCAGACTGCCGACAAGACCAAGGTCACGTTCGAGATCAGCGTCGACCCGATGGTGCCGCTGCCCGGGTTCGTCCTCAAGCGCGCGATCAAGGGCACCATCGACGCCGGCACCAAGGGGCTGCGCGACCGGGTGCTGCAGGTGAAGAAGGTCCGCTAGCCGCCGGGCGCGCGGCGCATCGCCCGAAACATGGCGCGGTAGAACGGCTTTGAAGGATTCGGTCCGCCCTCGCCGCGATGTTGCTAGGTTCATGGCAGTGGCCGTAAAAGCATCACGAGAGTTCATCGTCGACGCGCCGCCGGAAAAGGTCATGGGCGCGCTCGCCGACGTCGGTGTGCTTGCGTCGTGGTCGCCGCTGCACAAGCACATGGAGATCATCGACCGCTATCCCGACGGCCGGCCGCACCACGTCAGGGCGAAGGTGAAGATCCTGGGGCTCGTCGACAAGGAAATCCTGGAATACCACTGGGGCCCGGACTGGATGGTGTGGGACGCCAAGGGAACGTCGCAGCAGCATGGCCAGCACGTCGAATACACGATCAAACCCGAGGGACTCGACAAGAGCCGCGTGCGGTTCGACCTCACCGTCGAGCCGGGCCGCCCCGTGCCGGCGTTCGTCGTCCGGCGCGCCAGCGAGCACATCATGGACGCCGCGGTGCGGGGGCTGACGAACCTGGTCGCCCGCGGCGGCGACGCGGGGGCGTGACGGTGGCCATCCAAGCGTCGTCGGAGATCGTCATCGACGCGCCCCCGGACGTCATCATCGAGGCGCTGGCCGACATGGACGCGGTGCCGACGTGGTCAGCGGTGCACAAGCGGGTCGAGGTCGTCGACAAGCATCCCGACGGCCGCCCGCACCACGTCAGGGTCTCCATTGCGGTGACGGGCATCCACGACACCGAGTTGCTGGAGTACCACTGGGGCCCGGACTGGATGGTGTGGGACGCGCGCCGCACCGCGCAGCAGCACGGCCAGCACGGCGAGTACAACCTGAACCCGGTCGGCGACGGGCGGACCCGCGTGCGGTTCACCATCACGGTCGAGCCGGCGGCGCCGCTGCCCGAGTTCTGGGTCAGCCGGGCCCGCAAGAAGATCCTGCGCGCCGCGCTCGACGGGCTGCGCCAGCGGGTGATGCAGGGCTACGGCCCGGCTAGCTGACCGCCCCGTCGCGCAGCCCGCCCAGCCGGCTGATCGCCTCGTCCAACACCTCCTGGCGTTTGCAGAACGCGAAGCGCACCAAGT
>NZ_LZKC01000256.1:0-535 GCF_001672685.1 Mycobacterium sp. E2462 | reverse complement strand
GGCCGCGCATCATCGCGCTCCGAGCGCAGGCGCGGGCGCGGCGCGGCTGGATCATGGACACCTATTTGCTCAGACCGGCAGACTGAAGAGCGTGCCCGAACTGCCCGAGGTCGAAGCCCTGGCCGACCACCTGCGCCGCCACGCCGTGGGCCTGCCCGTCGGTCGCGTCGACGTCGTCGCCCTGTCGGTGCTCAAGACCTTCGACCCCCCGGTCAGCGCGCTGCAGGGCCAGGCGGTGGTGGGCGCCGAGCGCTGGGGCAAGTACCTGGGCCTGCGGACCGAGACGCTGTCGCTGATCACGCACCTGTCCCGGGCGGGCTGGCTGCGGTGGTCCGAGAAGTTGGCCGCGGCGCCGTTGCGGCCGGGGAAGGGCCCGATCGCATTGCGGGTCCACCTCGGCACTCCCGGCGCGGCGCCCGGCTTCGACCTGACCGAGGCGGGTACGCAAAAGCGGCTGGCGGTCTGAGCAAATAGGTGTCCATGATCCAGCCGCGCCGCGCCCGCGCCTGCGCTCGGAGCGCGATGATGCGCGGCC
>NZ_LZKC01000255.1:0-542 GCF_001672685.1 Mycobacterium sp. E2462 | reverse complement strand
CCGTCGACTACGAGGGGGCCACCATCCCGGTGCCCGTGGACGACCAGACCCTGCAGAAGATCTGCGAGATCACCGACGGCCAGTCGTTTCACGCCGACAGCCTGGACTCGCTGAAGAACGTCTACACGACCCTGCAGCGCCAGATCGGCTACGAGTCCGTGAAGGGCGACGCCAGCCTGGCCTGGATGCTGCTGGGCGCCGTCGCCATGGCCGGTGCCGTGCTGGCCGGGCTGCTGCTCAACCGCCGGCTGCCCGCCTGAGTCTCAGGTGGGCAGGCGCCGGTTGAGGACCAACGCCAACACCGTCGCGATCAGCGCCGCGACGACCCCCAGCCGCAACCAGCCGGCGCTGCCGGGGCCGGGCACCGTGCGGTAGCCGATCTCGTTCTCGATGGCGTTGTAGCTCTTGTTGAGCTCGGCGGCGTTGGTCGCGGTGTAGGCCTGCCCGCCGGAGAGCTTGGCGACGGTCTTCATCTGGTCGGTCGAGACGGGCACGGCGACGCGCTGCCCGTCCATCTCGATTTCGCCGCCCTTGGTGCCGAA
>NZ_LZKC01000254.1:0-11256 GCF_001672685.1 Mycobacterium sp. E2462 | reverse complement strand
CCTGCGCGCCGCCCTGGAAGGGCAGCTGGTCGCCGACTACCACCGCGCCCTGACGGCCGGCGGGGTCGGCGACTACGACCACGAATCCTGTTGGCGGGATTACCGTTTGGGGGCGTTGCAGGCACCGCTCATCTCGGCGCTGGGTTTCGCGTTCGCGTCGGCCACCGAGCGCGGCGACGACATGGTGCTCACGATGCTGCGCCGCGGGTGCCGGGCCATCCGCGAGCTCGGCACGCTGGAGCTGATCGGCTGACCCCTACAGGTCGCCGGTGAAGTCCGCCGTCAGCCAGCGGTCGGGGCGGATCGTGTACAGCACCTCTTCGACGCCTTCCATGCTGCGGACGAAAGCCTTCCCGCCCTCCTCGCCGAGGTAGCGGATGGCGACGTCCTCCGCGACGTCGACCGGCGCCGGCTTGGTGGTCTCGATCACCGTGCCCTCGACGACGACGTACTGATACGGCGGCTCCTCGCGCTGGACCACCAGCGTCACCGCGCCGGCCCGTTCGATCAGCTTTGCCTTGCGGCTCGACGCCCCGGTCATGATCTGGACGTTGCCGCCAGGGGAGTAGCGGTACCAGATCGGCACGCTGGCCGGCGGCCGGCCGTCCGCGGCGTCGACGGACAGCACGGCGACGTGCTTGTCGGCGAGGAATTCCTGACGTTCGCTTTCGGTGAAGTGCTTCATGTGGCCTCCAAGCTCGCGGACCTAGAAATCTATTCCCTCGACTGCTCAGTATTGCGTCGAGCCCTGGTCGACCGGGATCCGGGCGGCGGTGATCTTGCGCGACTCGTCGCTGGCCAGCCAGCACACCGCGTCGGCGATCTCGTCGGGCTCGGCGACCCAGTCCGGCAGGAACGGCGTCAGCACGTTGGACAGCTGCGGGTTGGTCTCCATGGCCCTGCCCACCGCCGCGACCATGTCGCCGGTGCCCATCGGCGTGTTCACCGGCCCGGGGTGCACGCTGTTGACCCGGATGGAGTGCTTGCCCAACTCGGCGGCGAAGGCGCGCGCCATCCCGGTGACGGCGTGCTTGCTGGCGGTGTAGTGAATCATGAACGGCTGCATCTTCATTCCGGCCGCCGAGCTGATCAGGATGATCGAGCCGCCGCGGCCGCCCTCGATGATCTTGTCCGCGCCGGCCATCACGGTGTTCCAGGTGCCCGTCACGTTGATGTCGATGACATCGCGGAAGTTTTCGGGCGTGATCTCGTTCCACGCCTGCGGCGCCGCGACGCCGGCGTTCGCGACGATGATATCGAGCCGGCCGAGCGCGGCGAAGCCCTCCTCGACGGCGCGACGCAACCCGTCGTAGTCGCGGGTGTCCACCACCGAGGCGACGATGCGGCGGTTCAGTTGCTCGACGAGGCGCACCGTTTCGCGCAGGTCGTCGGGAGTCGCCGGGTCGTAGGGCACACACGACGGCAGCGTGCCGGCGATGTCGACCGCGATGATGTCGGCGCCCTCCCGCGCCATCCGCACCGCGTGCGCGCGCCCCTGGCCGCGCGCCGCCCCGGTGATGAAAGCCACCCTGCCCTCAAGCCGACCGCTCATCTTCCCTCCTCTAAAATGCGTTGTGGTGCAACGTTATCGCTGCGCGGCCTTGATCAAGTTGGTCCCGATGATCAGTCGCTGGATCTCGCTGGTGCCCTCGTACAGCCGCAGCAGGCGCACGTCGCGGTAGATGCGTTCGACGGGCACCCCGTGCATGTACCCGCTGCCACCGTGGATCTGCACCGCGAGATCGGCGACCTTGCCCGCCATTTCGGTGCAGAACAGCTTGGCCGACGACGGCGCGGTCCGGCGGTCCGTGCCGGTGACCCACGCCCGGGCGGCCTCGCGCACCAGCGCTCGCCCGGCCAACACCCCGGTCTGCTGGTCGGCCAGCATGGCCTGCACCAGCTGGAAACTGCCGACCGGCGCGCCGCCTTGCGTCGCGGTGGCGGCGTACGCGACGGACTCGTCCAGCGCGCGCTGCGCGGCGCCCACCGCCAGGGCGGCGATGTGGACGCGACCGCGGGCCAACGACGTCATCGCCGCGCGGTAACCGATGTCCTCGCTGCCGCCGATCAACGCGTCACCGCCCACCCGGACGTCGGTGAAGTTCACGTCGGCGGTCCACGCCCCCTCCTGGCCCATCTTGGCGTCCTTCGCGCCGACCTCGACGCCCGGCGCGTCCGCCGGCACGAGGAAGACGGCGATGCCCGGCCCCCGGTCGTCGGCCGGCCGGGTGCGCGCGAACACGACGAACAGGTCGGCGACCGGCGCGTTGGTGATGAACCGCTTCTGCCCGGAAATCACCCAATCATTGTGCTCGGCAACCGCTTTCGTGCGTAGGCCAGCCGGATTGGAGCCGGCCCCGGGCTCGGTGAGGGCGAACGAGGCGACCACGTCGCCGGTCACCATCGGCTCCAGCCACCGGGTCCTTTGCGCGTCCGTGCCGAACCCGACCAGCACCTGCCCGGCGATGCCGTTGTTGGTGCCGAACATCGACCGCAGCGCCAAAGAGGTGTAGCCCAGCTCCATCGCCAGTTCGACGTCCTGCACGAGGTTCAGCCCCAGGCCGCCCCACCGCTGCGGGATGGCATAGCCGAACAGCCCCATCTTCTTGGCCTGATCGCGCAGGTCGTCGGGCACCCGGTCGTCGGTCAGGATCTCCTGCTCGCGCGGCATCACGGCGGTGCGGACGAAGTGGCGGGTCTGGGCGAGGATCTCGCCGAAATCCTCGTCGGAGACCTCGGGGACTTCTGTGCTGGTCATGGTGACTCCCTTGTCGACACCGGTCGGCGCGGTCGCAGTGAGGCGGTGGCCCCGTACGACCGTCCGGGGCTCCCCACCCCGGCACCGGGCGTGATCCTATATGAAATACGATATTGGATGCCCGGGTCCCCGGTGCGGAGAGGATGCGTGGTCGAGGTGTCATTGCTCAGCGGTCAGACGGCGGTAATCACGGGCGCCGCTCAGGGGCTCGGGTTCGCCATCGCCGAGAGATTCGTCGCCGAGGGCGCTCGGGTCGTTCTCGGTGACCTCAATCTGGAGGCCACCGAGGTCGCGGCCAAGCAGCTGGGCGGCGACGACGTCGCGGTCGCGGCCCGCTGCGACGTCACCAAGGCGGCGGAGGTCGAAGCGCTGATCGACGCCGCCATCGAGCGGTTCGGAAGCCTGGACGTCATGGTCAACAACGCCGGCATCACCCGCGACGCGACGATGCGCAAGATGACCGAGGACCAGTTCGATCAGGTCATCGACGTGCACCTGAAGGGCACCTGGAACGGGATCCGGTTGGCGGCCGCCGTGATGCGCGAGAACAAGCGCGGCGCCATCGTGAACATGTCCTCGGTCTCCGGCAAGGTGGGCATGATCGGCCAGACCAATTATTCGGCGGCGAAGGCGGGCATCGTCGGGATGACCAAGGCCGCGGCCAAGGAGCTCGCCTATCTGGGCGTGCGCGTCAACGCGATCGCCCCCGGCCTGATCCGCTCGGCGATGACCGAGGCCATGCCGCAACGCATTTGGGACGAGAAGGTCGCCGAGATTCCGATGGGCCGTGCGGGCGAGCCCAGCGAGGTCGCCAAGGTGGCGCTGTTCTTGGCCTCGGACCTGTCGTCGTACATGACCGGCACCGTCATGGAAGTCACCGGCGGCCGGCACATCTGAGCGGGGTAACGACCATGCGCGACGCCGTCATCTGCGAACCGGTCCGGACGCCGATCGGCCGCTACGGTGGGATGTTCGCCTCGCTCACCGCGGTCGACCTCGGGGTGGCCGCGCTGACGGGGCTCCTCGAGCGAACGGGCCTGCCGCCCGAGGCGGTACACGACGTCGTGCTCGGGCACTGCTATCCCAGCAGCGAGGCGCCCGCGATCGGGCGGGTGGTGGCGCTGGATTCCGGCCTGCCGGTGACTGTTCCGGGCATGCAGGTGGACCGTCGCTGCGGGTCGGGCCTGCAGGCGGTCATCCAGGCGTGCCTGCAGGTGGGCAGCGGTGCCCACGACCTCGTCATCGCGGGCGGTTGCGAGAGCATGAGCAACGTCGCGTTCTACTCCACCGACATGCGCTGGGGCGGCGCCCGCGGCGGCGTCGTGGTTCACGACGGCCTGGCGCGGGGGCGCACGACCGCCGGTGGCCGGCACCATCCGGTGCCCGGCGGCATGCTCGAGACCGCCGAGAACCTGCGCCGCCAGTACGGCATCTCGCGCCGGGAACAGGACGAGCTGGCCGTGCGGTCGCACCAACGGGCGGTGGCCGCGCAGAAGGATGGCATCCTCGCCGAGGAGATCGTGGCCGTCAGCGTGCCCGCCCGACACGGCGACGAGCGGGTCGACACCGACGAACATCCCCGCGCCGACGCGTCGGTGGAGGCCCTGGCCAAGCTCAAACCCGTTCTCGCCGACCATGATTCGGAGGCGACGGTCACCGCCGGCAACGCCAGCGGGCAGAACGACGCGGCGTCGATGTGCGTGGTCACCACGCCCGAGACGGCCGCCGCGTACGGCTTGACGCCCTTGGTGCGCCTGGTGTCGTGGGCGACGGCGGGCGTCGCGCCCCGCGTCATGGGCATCGGCCCGGTGCCCGCGACCGAGACGGCCCTGGCCAAGGCGGGCCTGCGACTGGCCGACATCGACGTCATCGAACTCAACGAGGCCTTCGCCGCGCAGGCGCTCGCGGTGCTGCGCGAGTGGAAATTCGGGCCCGCCGATCAGGACCGGACCAACGTGCACGGATCGGGCATCTCCCTCGGGCATCCCGTCGGCGCGACGGGCGGGCGGATGCTGGCCACCCTGGCGCGCGAGCTGACCCGTCGCGAGGCGCGGTACGGGCTGGAGACCATGTGCATCGGCGGCGGCCAGGGGCTGGCCGCGGTCTTCGAACGGGTGGCGTCCGCGTGACCCGAGCGCCACTGAGCGGCCTGACGGTCGTCGAGGTGTCCAGTTTCGTCGCCGCCCCACTGTGCGGCATGACCCTGGGCCAACTCGGCGCCCAGGTGGTCCGCGTGGACCCGATCGGGGGTGGCGCCGACGCGCAACGCTGGCCGCTCACCGCGAACGGCACCTCGATCTATTGGACCGGCCTGAACAAGGGAAAGCGCTCGGTCACCGTCGATCTGCGTTCGCCCGAGGGGCAGCAACTCGTCCAACGCCTCGTCGTCGAGGGCGACGGAGTCGTGGTGACCAACGCCGCCGGCCTGTCGTGGCTGAGCCACGAGCGCCTGTCCGCGCAGCGGCCCGATCTCATCCACCTGCAGTTGCTGGGCCGCGGCGACGGCTCGACCGGGGTGGACTACACCGTCAACGCGGCGGTCGGCTACCCGCTGGTCACCGGGCCCGCCGAGCACGCGGGGCCCATCAACCACGCGCTGCCCGCCTGGGACGTCTGCTGCGGCCTGTACGCCGCGCTGGCGGTGGTCGCGGCCGTACGCGACCGCGACCGGTCGGGGACCGGCGCGCGGATCAGCCTGGCGCTCGAGGACGTCGCGCTGGCCACCGCGGGAAATCTGGGCCTGCTGACCGAGCCTCAGGTCACCGGCACCCAGCGCGCGCGGTTGGGCAACGCCATCTACGGCCAGTACGGGCAGGACTTCGCCAGCGGCGACGGCGCCGCCTTCATGGTTGTCGCGTTGACCAAGCGGCACTTTCGTGACCTGGTCGAGGTGACGGGCACGTCCGGGGCGGTGTCGGCGCTCGCCGAGGCGCTGGGCGTCGACTTCGCCGACGAGGGCGACCGGTACCGCTACCGCGACGTCCTCTCCGGCCTGTTCGCTCCTTGGTTCGCCGACCGCACGGCGGATGAGGTCACGGCGGCCCTGTCGCAGACCACCGTCTTGTTCGAGCGGTACCGCACCTTCGCCGAGGTCGCGGCAGGACCGAAAGTGACTGATAATCCGCTGTTTTCGCGGTTGGACCAGCCCGGCGTCGGGGCATACCTCGCAGCCGGCCTGCCGGCCGCATTCGACGGGATGCACCCGGCCGGTGGCGCCGCCCCGACGCTGGGGCAAGACACCGCCGACGTGCTGACGCAACGCCTCGGGCTCAGCACCGCCGACATCGAGCGCCTCACGAGCGCCCGCGTCATCGCCCACGCACGGGCGTAGGAAGGACAGCGCCATGACGAAGCTTGCGCAGACCCTGGGCCTGACCGAACTCCAGACCGAAATCATCGCGACCGTACGGCGATTCGTCGAGAAGGAGGTCATTCCGCAAGCGCCCGAGCTGGAACGCGGCGACACCTATCCCCAGGAGCTCGTCGACCAGATGCGGGACATGGGCCTGTTCGGATTGATGATCCCGCAGGAATTCGGCGGCCTGGGGGAATCGCTGCTCACCTACGCCCTGTGCGTCGAAGAACTGGCGCGCGGCTGGATGAGCGTCTCGGGCGTGCTCAACACCCACTTCATCGTCGCCTACATGCTGCGCCAGCACGGCACCGAGGCGCAGAAGCGGCGCTTCCTGCCGCGCATGGCGGCGGGGGAGTCGCGGGGGGCGTTCTCGATGTCGGAGCCAGAACTGGGCTCCGACGTCGCCGCCATCCGCACCCGCGCCGTCCGCGACGCGGACGGCAATTACGTCATCAACGGCCAGAAGATGTGGCTGACCAACGGCGGCAGCTCCACGCTGATCGCGGTGCTGGTGCGCACCGACGAGGGCGCCGACAAGCCGCACCGCAACCTGACCGCGTTCCTGGTCGAAAAGCCCACCGGCGTCGGCGAAGTCGTGCCCGGCCTGGTGATCCCCGGCAAGATCGACAAGCTGGGCTACAAGGGCATCGACACCACGGAACTCATCTTCGACGGCTACCGGGCCGCGGCCGACGACGTCCTCGGCGGCATCCCGGGCCGGGGGTTCTTCCAGATGATGGACGGCATCGAAGTCGGGCGCGTCAACGTGTCGGCCCGCGCTTGTGGCGTGGGCATCCGGGCCTTCGAGCTCGCGGTGCGCTACGCCCAGCAACGACGAACGTTTGGCAAGCCGATCGCCGAGCACCAGGCCATCGCGTTCCAGCTCGCCGAGATGGCGACCAAAGTGGAAGCCGCACACCTGATGATGGTCAACGCGGCGCGGCTGAAGGACTCGGGCGAACGCAACGACGTCGCCGCCGGCATGGCCAAATACCTGTGCAGCGAATATTGCACCGAGGTCACCCAGCAGAGCTTCCGGATCCACGGGGGTTACGGCTACTCCAAGGAGTACGAGATCGAGCGGCTGATGCGCGACGCGCCGTTCCTGCTTATCGGCGAGGGCACCAGCGAGATCCAGAAGAACATCATCAGCAAGCGGCTACTCGCCGAGTACCAGGTGTGAGGCCATGACCGTCCCGGATTTCGCTGCGCGGCCGCAACTTTCCGACGACGTCGCGCGACTGATCCGGCAGCGCATCTTCGACGGGAGCTACGCCGCCGGCTCCTACGTCCGGCTGGACCAGCTGGCCGCGGAGTTGGGGATCAGCGTCACCCCGGTCCGCGAGGCGCTTGTCGCCCTGCGCGCCGAGGGCTTGATCACCCAGCAGCCGCGCCGCGGATTCATGGTGCTGCCGGTGACCCACCGGGACGTCACCGACGTCGCCAACGTTCAGGCGCACGTCGGCGGGGAACTCGCCGCCCGCGCGGCGCGCCACATCACCGACGACCAGCTGCGCGAGCTCCAGCGCATCCAGGCCGAGCTCGAAAGCGCCTACGCCGGCGACGACAGCGATAAGACCGTTCGGCTCAACCACGAGTTCCACCGCGCCATCAACGTCGCCGCCGACTCGCCCAAGCTGGCCCAGCTGATGTCCCAGATCACCCGCTACGCACCGGAATCGGTGTTCCCCGCCATCTCGGGGTGGCCGGCCCAATCGATGCGCGACCACCGCCGCATCCTGTCGGCGCTGAAGAAGCGCGACGACGACGGCGCGCGTGCGGCGATGTCGCAACATCTGGCCGCCGGGGCGGTCCCGCTGATCGATCATCTGATCGCCCGCGGGGTGGTCGTCGACGCCGACCGGCCGCCCATTCCCTGACGGCGCGGCGGCGGTTGTCGCCCGGCCGCCGATCGGCTTACGCTGCGCAGTGCGGGGGGCGACACGGCAGAGCGAGGAGACATGTCCCGAACGCTTCGAGCACCGGCCGTACTCGTCGTGGCCGCGACGGCCGCCGCCCTCGCGCCCCCGGCGGTCGCCGATCCGGTCGACCCGATCCCCGGCAACGGCGTCTTCGTCGTGGGCCCCGACGTCGCTCCCGGCCTCTACCACACCGGTGGGTCGGGGTCCGCGTTCGGCGTGTGGATCAACGACGTGCCGACCCAGGAGTCGATGTGTTCGTGGTTCACCTACAGCACCCCCGACGCGAACAAGGAGCACGTGCTGCAGACCAACACCTCGATCGGCCCCATGTACGCCAATATCAACTCGTCGGTCAAGGCATTCGAGTCGCAGAACTGCCAACCGTGGACAAGGGTTCCCTAGCAACGGGTTTCGCGCGCAGGACTAGCGGGTTGCCGGCGCCTTCGCTCGGCCGCGCGCGGCGGGTGACTTGGCGGGGCTGCGCTTGCGGGCCCGCGACGCCTGGGCGTTCGTCTCGATCAGACGGCCGGCGTGGTCGAGGATGCAGTTGAGGCCGTACTCGAAGTTCGCCTCATCCGGGGCGGCGATCCGGTGGCCGATGCCGGAGACCTGGGCGAGCAGCGGCGTTTTCTCGGGATCGATCGCGACGGCTTCCTCGATGGCCCGCTGCCCGATGTCCGAGGACTGGTTCTTCTCGTAGAGCCGTTGCAGCACCACCGAGCCGCGGACGTGGATCGACATCGCCGAGTAGGTGTCGAAGGCGTCCTCCGCGGACAGCCCGGCCTCCACCAGGTTCGCGATGGCGCGCTCCATCTCCTGGGCACCCAGGCGCGCCGCCTTCGGGCTCAGGGCGGCGCGGATGAGGATCAGGTCGCACAAGATGGGGTTGCCCATAAAGGTTTTGCGCATCGAGCGC
The DNA here is from genome assembly GCF_001672685.1 of Mycobacterium sp. E2462. Lineage (NCBI taxonomy): Bacteria > Bacillati > Actinomycetota > Actinomycetes > Mycobacteriales > Mycobacteriaceae > Mycobacterium > Mycobacterium sp. E2462. The sequence continues at coordinate 2,305 of NZ_LZKC01000254.1, read as the reverse complement.
GCATGGTTGCGCAGGGTTTCGCGCCAGTCGCTGGCCTCCACATAGGGAGTGGCGAACACGTACTTGCTCAGGGCGCGGTCCGTCATCGCGTTGAGCAGGTCGTCCTTCTTGCGGAAGTACCAGTAGATGCTCGTCACACCGACGCCCAGGTGTTTGCCGAGCAGCGGCATGCTCAGGTTGTCGATCGATACCTGTTCGGCGAGTTCGAATGCGCCGCTGATGATGTCGTCGGGATTGATGGACCCGCGTTCGCGCCGTTGCCGCTTGTCGGCGGTTGCTTGCTTGGCCACTGCGGGCACCTCCAAGAAGATCCGTATAGTGCATGCGATGTGACATCCGCGGCGCCGGTACGATGCAATCTACCCGGCAAGTCCGCCCGCAGGTCGCCTCTGACCTGGGTATTCGCCCGCGTGTCGCGCTGCCCGTCTGTTACTGTAATACCTATCGTAGGCTTTTTGGTAAATCGGATCGACGGGCGAAAAGGGCCATGATGACGCTGCGGAGGCGGCGATGGACCTAGGGCTCGCGGACGCCGCCACGCTCGTCGTCGGCGGCAGTCGAGGCATGGGCCTGGCCACCGCCCGCTGCCTCGCGGACGAGGGCGCCCGGGTCGCGGTCCTGGGACGCAACCGCGACGCCCTGGACGCGGCGGTGACCGATCTCACGGGGCGCGGCAGTCCCGACGCCCTGGGCCTGGTCGCCGACATCGCGGACGGTGTGGCGGTCGGTAAGGCGATGGCGGCGCTCGCCGGTCGCTGGGGTGGCGCGCTCAACGCGCTCGTCGTGACGGTGGGGCCCGGTGCCGCAGGAACTTTCGAGGACCTCACCGACGACCAATGGCGTCAGTCCGTCGAAGACGGCGTGCTGGGCATGGTGCGCTGCGTGCGCGCGGCGCTTCCGCTGCTGCGCAATGCGGCGTGGGCGCGGGTGGTTACCTTCTCGGCGCATTCCACGCAGCGCCAAAGCGTGCTGCTGCCCGCGTACACGGCGGCCAAATCGATGCTCACCAGCGTCTCGAAGAACCTGTCGCTGTTACTGGTGAAGGACGAGATCCTGGTCAACGTGGTCTCACCCGGCAGCATCGCGTCGGAATCGCTGCGCGGCTGGGCGGATTCGGTGGGTGTCGACGGCAACGACCTCTACGCCCTGATGGACGCCATAGGGACGTACTTCGGGCATCCCGCGCAGTTGCCGCGCGCCGGGTTACCGGAGGAAATCGGGCCGATCGCCGCCTTTCTCGCCTCGCGCCGCAACTCCTACATGACCGGCGCCAACATCAACGTCGACGGCGGTTCGGACTTCACCTGACTTCACTTCCATTGAGCGACAAAAGGAGTCGACCATGGCAACGGCGAGCGAGGCACGCGCCTGGGCGCGGGGCGCATTGCGAGGCATTGGGGACTCCCTCTACACGCCGTTTCGTGGGAGCGACGGTGACGAGATCGACTGGGACGCATACCGGACGCTGGTGCGCTACTGCGTCGGCGATCTCGGGCACCCGATGTTGTGGTGTACCAGCGGCATCGCCGAGTTCTGGTCGCTGACCCTCGAGGAACGCAAGAGGCTGCTGGAGGTGGCTGTCGAGGAGGCACGCCGCATCAACCCCGACGTGGTGGTGCAGGCGTGCACGGCGGCCACGTCGTCCAAGGACTGTGTGGAACTGACCCGGCACGCCCAAGAGGCGGGCGCCGACATCGCCTACATTCAGACGCCGATGATGGAGACGCACGGGGGCGCCGGGGTGTTGCGGTTCTTCCGGTACGTGGCCGCGCGGACGGATATCGCGCTGGGCATGTTCAATTCGCCGTCCTCCGGCTACGTGCTGACCCCGGCCGAGAGTGCTCGGATCTATGAGGAGATTCCCGCGGTGTGCGCCACCAAAGAGGGTGCGTTCCGGCCGGGCAGTAGCCGCCTGCTGCACCAGCTGGCGCCGGGCCTGGTGTTGTGGGAATGCGACAAGACGGTCTATCGCGCCGGGTGGCTGCGCGACGGCATCGTGTGTGCCGCCCAATTGGGCACCCCCGGCTACCTGTTCGAGACCCCGTCGCAGCGCATCTTCTCCCACTACTGGGATCTGGTGACCAGCGACAAGCTGGTCGAGGCGATGGACTATGGGCGCGAATCCGGCCTGGACCAGTTCGACCTCGACATGGGCTCGTGGTGGACCTGCTATCCGGGCCGCGCCGATTACTTCACCCACTGGGGTGCGGCATTCAAGCACGCCGCCGCGCTGCTGGGCCTGCCCGTCGGGGATTATCCGCACTCACGACCGCCGCAAGCGGAGCTGCCTCCCGAGGCCAAGGCG